>NZ_AP028967.1:0-105000 GCF_036323535.1 Geobacter sp. 60473 | reverse complement strand
ATGGCCGTGGTCGACGTCAGTTTTTGCCAGGCAACGGTCGAGCCGAGGCTGTCATCCTCGGTCAATCCCCGTCCAGGGCTGCTCGAGAGGCAGATCACCGTGGTTGCACCATCCATGGCAAGAATATAGGGAGCGGAAAGATGCCACATATCCTCGCATATGAGGAGCCCCATCCGGCCGAAGCGGGAGTCGAAGGCCCGGAAGTGCTCGCCTCGCGCGAGATAGCGCTGCTCATCGAAGAGCCCGTATGTGGGCAGGTACACTTTCCTGTGGACATGGCGCAGTTCTCCCCCCTCAAGGTAGAGAGAGGTATTAAAAAAACGATAGTCAGCCGACGCCTCTACAAGGCCCACCGCAATGGAAATATGGCGGGAAAACTCCCGGAGTGCATTGATTTCTGGGGCGTCCAGCCGCAGGGCTACATCGGGGACCAAGTCTTTGAGAAAGTAGCCCGTAAGCGCCAGTTCAGGAAAAACGACAAGATCAGCCTTCTCGTCGATACCCCGCTCCACGGCCTGACGAACCATGAGGCAGTTATCGGCGACACAACCAAGTTTCGGTTTGATCTGGGCCAGTGCGATAGTGAAATCCACGACATCTCTCCCGTAAGTTTCGGCCTACGGTACCACAGGGGTAGGGAGGTTTCAACGGTAATTCCGGGTCAGTAGGCAAGCTCAAAAGCGTTGGTGATATGTTCAATGTGGGGGGCATCGGGGGGAAGAAGGGTAATTGCGATGACATCGAACCGGGCGTTTTCGTCAAGACTGCCCTTGCGGGCGAGCCAGGCAAGGGCCGTCTTGGAAATCTGCCGCTGCTTGAAAGGAGTCACCGCCAACTGGGGCACGCCGTAACCAGCCGTCCTCCTGGTTTTGACCTCGACGAACACGAGGGTCTTGCCGTCACGGGCTATGATGTCAACCTCCCCTCCCCTGCAGCGAAAGTTTCGGTCGATGATACAGTAACGGAGCCGTTCAAGGTAGGCTGCGGCCAGATCCTCTCCGCGAACACCGAGGATCTTGTTATGATGGCTGCCTTCTCCTACCGGCACCGACTTCCTCCCAGGTGCTCCCTGACCCCGCGAAAGGTTGTGCGGTGAATGGGCGAAGGACCCAGTGCGGTAATAGCTGCCATGTGGGAGGCGCACCCGTACCCCTTGTGCTCGGCAAAACCATAGCCGGGGTAGAGTTGATCATACTCCGCCATCAGCCGGTCACGGGTTACCTTGGCGATAATGGAAGCTGCTGCAATGGAGATGCTTGCGCTGTCGCCTTTTTTGATGGTTTGCTGAGCCACGGGAAGAGGAATGGGGGAAATTCCGTCCACCAGAAGGTAATCGGGCGGATCGGCCAGACACTCCACGGCTTCGCGCATGGCGAAGAGAGTGGCCTGAAGGATATTGATCCGGTCGACAACCTGGTGATCCGCCACACCGACACCGATAGCAAGGGCGGTACTTTGGATGAGGGTAAACAGGTCATCGCGACGCGCTGGGGTGAGTTTCTTGGAATCGTCGACGCCCGGCAGGTCTGCGCCGAAGGGAAGGATGACGGCCGCCGCCACAACGGGTCCGGCCAGGGGACCGCGCCCCGCCTCATCAACGCCTGCAATGGCGCGATAGCCGCGACGGGCAGCCCGGTTCTCGAAATCCCAGACCGTCGGCTGTGGCTCATGATCGAACAGGGTTAACGGCACTGCCCCTCCTGCCGAAAAAGCGAAAGCCCCGCACTGGGCGGGGCTTCTTGGTTACTGAGCCGCCACGTACTTCTTTTCGCGAATGCGGGCGGCCTTGCCGCGCAGCTTGCGGAGATAGTAGAGCTTGGCCCGGCGGACATGGCCGCGGGTAATCACTTCAATAGCGTCAACGGTGGGCGAGTGGAGCGGGAACACACGCTCGACCCCGATGTTGTTGGAAATCTTGCGGACGGTGAACGACTCGCGGATGCCGCCGTTCTGTCGGCTGATGCACACCCCCTGGAACGCCTGGATACGGCTCTTGTCGCCTTCCACGATTTTCACGTGAATCTTGAGAGTATCGCCCGGCTTGAAGGGGGGGATGTTCTTTTTCATTTGCTCCAGTTCAATTGCATCAATCTTGTTCATGCTTCTCTTCCTCCCGTTTATCTGACAGAAAACGTCTGTTTGTTGTCAGGTCTATCTGGCGCGGGGCACCGCTTTCATCGCACCCCGAACAGCCTGTCCATGATGATTGCCGCTGCCGACCGAACCGACAGGTGGTTATACTCGCCCGGACCCTGAATCGGTGCGAGCACAAAGTCCGCCCGGTCGAAAAAATCCTCCGTTAGCCCCCATCCCGTACCGAACACGATGAGGTAGGGATGATCACGATCATGCGCCATTATCGACGCCATCTGCTCATACCCGATGCTGCGCGGATGCTGGCGGGCGCCGGTGGTAACAAGACGGGCAGGCGCTCCGTATTCGTCACCGAGTTCTTCCAGGACCTCTTCGATGGAGTTCGAAATCCGTACGAGATCCAGGGCCGCCTTGCGTTTGGGGTTATAGGATGCCCCCCATCCCTCCCGCCAATGCCTGATGATCCGCCCGGCCAACTCCTTCTGCCCCTCAACGGGGGTAACCAGGTAGTAATGATTGAGGCCGAACGTCCTGGCAGAGCGGGAAATATCATGAATGTCCAGATTGGTGACGGCCGTTGCGACTACCTGCCGATTCTTGTCATACACCGGATAATGGACCAGAGCCACACTCACCGCAGGTCTGCTGCACTCGCTGCAGGTCATGGCTCTTCTTCCCTTCCGAGCGTCGTCAGATAATCCCGGTCCCTGCCGCTCAGCTCCGCACCGTGGAGCAGATCGGGACGCACCCGCCTCGTCAGCTCAAGGGCCTTCTGCCGCCGCCAGCGAGCGACCTCGGCGTGGTTCCCAGACAGGAGAACGTCGGGTACCCGCGTCCCCCTGAATTCCACTGGACGGGTGTATTGGGGGTATTCGAGCAGGCCGTCAGCGAAAGAGTCACATTCGGCCGAGCCGGGAGAGCCCAGGACACCGGGGATGAAGCGGATCACCGCGTCGACCATCACCATTGCAGCAAGTTCGCCTCCCGTGAGAACGAAATCGCCGATGGAAAATTCCTCATCCACAAAGAGATCGCGCACCCGCTCGTCTATTCCTTCATAACGGCCGCAAACGATGATGAGCTCTTCGCAGCCGGCCAGCTCGCGGGCGGCGTCATGGTCGAATCGCCGTCCCCGGGGGGTGGTCAGGATGACACGTGCTGCCGGCCGCCCGGCCTTCACCGCCTCAATGCAGGCGGCAAGAGGCTCGACTTTCATGACCATGCCATCACCGCCGCCGTACGGGGCATCATCAACGACCCGGTGCCGATCGGTTGCGTAGTCGCGAATATTGTGCAGACTGATATTCACGAGCCCCCGTTCCACGGCCCGCCGGATGATGCTTTCGGTAAGAGGCCCGTCGAACATGGGTGGAAACAGCGTCAATATGTCAAATTTCATAGATCGAGCAGCCCCTCGGGGGGGCTGACAGTCATGGTGCCTGCCTCAAGGTCAACCTGCACCACCACATCCTCTACGGCCGGGATGAGATATTCCCTGTCGGCGCCGCGGACCACGTAGACATCATGACTTCCCGTGGGAAGTATCGAGTCGAGCTGGCCGATGACGACCCCCGCCGCTGTTTCGACCTGGAGGCCGATGAGGTCGCACCAGTAATACTCCCCCTCTTCCAGGGGGGGGAACTGATCGCGATGGGCGTAAAGCTCACAGCCGACCAGATGATGCACTTCGTTTATATTCGTAAACGGTGTAAGCGAAAGGAGCACCCGGTCATGATGCACGGTCGCCCGTGCCACGGGGAATGTCTCCATCCTGCCGTCCTTTCCCTTGAGCACGACCGTCTCAAGGGAAAGGATCGTATCAAATTCACCGGAAAAGGAAGCAACCTTGAGTTGCCCCCGAATCCCGTGAGTTGTCACTATCTTGCCGAGCAGCTTGAGATCGTCCTGCCGCGCCGGCTCACTTCTTCGCGTCATTATTCCACAATCTTCAGCACAGCTTTCTTGTTGTCCTTGGTCGAAACCGCATTCAGCAGGGTCCTGATGGCCTTGGCCGTACGACCCTCCTTACCGATGATTCTTCCCATGTCCTCCTTGGCAACGGTCAACTTAATCACCGTCGCATCGTCCTCCATCTCCTCGGTGGTCCGTACCTGGGTGGGATCGTCCACAAGCGCCCTGGCAATGGTCTCTACGAGTTCTCTCATGTCGGTAACCTCTGTGATGGAAATGACCGGCGGACCGGGAATCAAATTTCAGTTACACAGACTTTGCGACGAATTTCTCCCAGATACCTGCTTTTTTGAGAATCTGCTTGACCGTATCGGTCGGTTGAGCTCCCTTGCCGAGCCACTCGAGGGTTTTGGCTTCCTCGAACTTGACGGCGGCGGGGTTCTGATTGGGGTCATAGGTCCCCACGTTCTCGATGAATCGACCGTCTCTCCGACTACGCACGTCGGCGACGATAATCTGGTAAAAGGGCTTCTTCTTGGCCCCGGCACGAGCCAGACGAATCTTGATGGCCATCTCTTCCTCCTGGTGGTGTCACGGCCCGGAGGCCGCATAGGTGAATGTCGTTATATCCTGCTTCGGACTGCTTATGAATGCATCTAAAAGGGGAACATCCCCTTGCCCATTCCTTTCATGCCGCGCATCAGCCCCTTTGGTCCGAGTTTCTGGAGCTGCTTCATCATTTTCTGCGCCTCGGTGAAACGCTTAAGGAGCTGGTTCACCTCCTGAACGGTGGTGCCGCTCCCCTTGGCGATGCGCAGCCGCCTGCTGCCGTTGATGATCGCGTGGTTCGCACGCTCGGCAGGGGTCATGGAGCCGATGATCGCCTCGATCCGCTTGAGCTCTCGCTCGGAAGGCTGAGCGCCCTGCAGTTGCTTCATGGCCTTGCCGACCCCCGGAATCATGCCGAGAATCGACTCAATGGAGCCCATCTTCTTGATCTGTTGCAGCTGGTTGCGGAAATCCTCCAGATCGAACTGGCTTTTCTTGAGCTTCTGCTGAAGCCGTTCGGCCTCCTGAGAGTCGAAGGTCGCCTGGGCCTTCTCCACAAGGGTAAGAATATCACCCATTCCAAGGATGCGCGACACCAGACGATCCGCATGGAAAACTTCCAGGGCGTCAAGCTTTTCGCCGACCCCTACAAGTTTCACCGGCTTGCCGGTCACCGCCCGGATTGAGAGCGCAGCCCCCCCCTTTGCATCGCCGTCAAGCTTGGTGAGGACCACGCCGGTAATATCGAGCCGGTCATTGAAGCCGCTGGCCACATTGACCGCTTCCTGGCCGGTCATGGCGTCGGCGACGAAGAGGATTTCCCGCGGCTCCGCCGCCTCCTTGATCCTGACGAGCTCATTCATGAGATACTCGTCGATCTGGTGGCGGCCGGCGGTGTCAAGAATGACCACGTCGAAGCCGTTGAGAGTTGCGTAACGGAGCGCGTCGCGACAGATATCGACCGGGTCCTGATCCGCCCGGGAATCGAACACTTCCACGGACAGCTGCCGTCCGAGGGTCTTCAGCTGCTCAATGGCCGCAGGCCGGTAGACGTCGGCAGGCACCAGGAGCGGTCGACGCCGCTGCGCCTTGAGCAGCCGGGCCAGCTTGCCGCAGGAGGTGGTCTTGCCGGCCCCCTGGAGGCCTACCATCATGATGGGGACCGGCGGCTTTGCAGCCAGATCGAGACTGTTGTCCTCGCCCCCGCCCATGAGGGCCACAAGCTCTTCCTGAACAATCTTGATGACCTGCTGCCCCGGCGTGAGACTCTGGAGCACCTGGGTGCCGACGGCACGGACACGAACCTTTTCGACAAAGTCCTTGACGACCTTGAAGTTCACGTCGGCCTCAAGAAGAACGAGCCGCACCTCGCGGAGCGCCTCCTTGATATTCTCCTCGCTCATCACTCCCTGACCGCGGAGTTTTTTAAAGAGGACGTCAAGCTTGTCGGAAAGATTTTCGAGCATTATCTCAATTAATTCAATATATTATGCGGTCGCACCAAAAACTACGGCTACTGCGCGCACGTTACCATGGAGAAAGAGGTTAACTATAGCCCCCCCGTCTTCGGCCTGTCAAGACAAAAAAAGACTTTGCCGCAGGCGAAGATAACGCCCCGGAAGGAACCGAACATGGCGAAACGCGGCAACGGATGCCGCGTACCAGGGATTACGGCAACCGGCTGTAACCGACAGCAGTCTTTTCGTGGATCTCCTCGGGCTCGAGATCGGCCTCCCGCAGGCTCGACTCAACCGCTACTGCATCAGCCGATGCATAGCGGATGGCAAGACCGCAATCAGCGTGGAGGTCGCGGGGCGCAGGAATGAGAAGGATCACCACCCCCTGCCCCTTGAGGAGTTTTTCGGCTTTCATGACGCGGTGGATCGAGTTGAAAATCGCAACGCGCTCTCCCTCGCGAACCATGGCGCTCCTTTCAGATCGAGAGTTCGCTGGCCGATTGACAAACGGCAGAGACTTCCATACTATGCCGAAAGAGGTGAACAATGCACGCATTTTTTATGATTTCGGGCCTGATGCTGACGGCTCTCCTCATCAATATTCCCCTCGGCTATCTTCGTCAAGGGTGCGAAAAGTTCACGTTCGGCTGGTATTTCTACATCCACATCTCCATTCCCCTCATCATCTACCTGCGTGTAAAAGCCGGCTTCAGCTGGAAATTCATCCCCCTCACCCTTGGCGGCGCCGTCGCGGGGCAGCTTATTGGCGGATTCATCCATCGCCGCCGCCAAAACAATGGGTGACGTTCGCGGACGGATGGGCAAGCCCCGGGTGGTTGGCGACCTTCTGGCCGATGTTCTGCGGGGCAGGCCCGCGGAACGCCGCCTTAAAGAGGGACGTATCTGGCTGTTCTGGGACGAGGCCGTGGGAGAGCGCATTGCGTCCCGCGCCCGGCCGGTGGCCTTTCGCGACGGCACCCTCACCCTGGCCGTGGCGAGCGCGCCCTGGATGCAGCAGTTGAGTTTCCTGAAGGGTGAGATTACCGCCAGATTGAATAGCCTGCTGGGCGAGCCTGTCGTGCGCGACATCTACCTCAAGGCCGGACGCATCGAACCACCGGCGCAAGACGGGGACACCCCGTTCAGGCCCTCAAGAGAACTGAGCTCCGCCGAAGAGCGGTTTATCGAGGACACCACGGAGCAGGTGGACGACCAGGAGCTCCGTGAAGCCCTTGCCTCGCTGATGCAGCGCCACTATTGCTCCGACGTGGAGTAACCCCCTTCAGGGCCGTATTCCCCCAGCAACTCCGCAACTTCTGCCGAATAGGCATAGTCATCGTTTCGCACAACAAGGGGCGGCAGGACCTCAAGGTCGCCCCGGCGCCCCTTGGCGAACTCCACCATGGCCATGCGCGCCGGCGCGGTGCGGGTGCCGTGTACGAGCCGAAGGCGCAGACAGGCGAGTTTGAGGCTTGCAGCGTGGGCCATGAGCTCGGGGAGGCGGGCCGGGTGATAGATGAAGCAGATCCGGCCCGTGGGTTTCACGAGATATTTGGCGCTTTCAAGAAAATCGGCCAGGGTTGCGGTCGATTCGTGGCGGGCATCGTCCCGACCGGCCCGTGGGCTTATCTTTCCGGTCCCCCTCCTGCGGTAGGGAGGGTTGGACAGTACCAGATCAAAGGATGACACGGGAAAGCGCCGACGGAGACCGAGCACGTCTTCCCGCAGGATGACGATCCTGTCGGCGAGGCCATTGAGGTGAACGTTCCGCTCGGCGAGGTGCGCCATTCTTTCCTGGAACTCGACCCCAACGAAGGTGCTCCCCGGACAGCGGCGGGCAAGCACAAGGGGAATAATGCCGCTGCCGGTCCCCAGGTCGATTCCCCGCCCCCCCTCTGCCAGACAGGAAAACGCGCACAGGAGCAGGGGATCGAGGGAAAAGCGGTAACCGTCCCGTTGCTGGAGAATCTTGAGATCGTAAGCCCGGAGCTCATCCAGGGTTTCCGCCCCTTCCTCCGGGGCGCCACTCATCGTCACTCCCCGCCCCCTCTCCGCCTGCGGCTCAACAGCCACTCCCGTCCGACCATCAGGAGGAAAATAGCAAACGAGGCGAGCGTCAGGTACTTGCCGACCGTGAAGGGAAGCGGGTCAAAGGTGAACTCGACCCGGTGCCGGCCGGGGGAAAGGTAGACGCCTCGCAGGATGTAGTTGACGCGGTGAATCTCCGTGGGCGTTCCATCGACCCGGGCCCTCCATCCGGCGTGGAACTTCTCGCCCAGCACCAGCAGGGCGTTGCGCTCAGCCCGGACGTCACAGGCAATATCGTTGGCCTCGTAACGGGTTACCGTCACCTCGCCCGCTCCGCCCGTGGGCTGGACCGAAGGGGTGGCCAGGGGGATGGGAGGCGGTTCTTCCACAATGGCAAAGGACCGGGGATTGTACGACGGCTGCTGCATGATGCCGAGGATCTGGCGCGGATCGCTGAGAAGCAGGGCGCTGGGGGCGAGCCACGCCTTGGGCAGGACTCCCCGGTTTTCCAGCACCAGCCGGCTGCCGTCCGGCGAGGCAAAGACCGGCACATAGCGCGGGCCGAGCGCTTGGCGATCCTCCTCGTACTGCCGGGCATCGTGCACCAGATAGCGGACATTCATCATATCCGGCATGGCCGAATCAAAGCTGAAGGATTCCAGGAAATCCTGCCAGCGGGCAATCTGCACGGGATTCGAGGTAAACATGACCGGAATGCCGTGGCTCACATATTCCATGGGGTCGCTGCCGTCAATGGGGAGAACCCGGCCGGTCTTCGGCATGGGGGAAAGGAACTCCACGACCGGCGACTTCTCGCCCTTGACCTTCTGCGGCACATCCTGGAGCAGCATGAACTTGGCGTTCACCCGCCCCACATCGACCAGGAATACCCCCACGAGCAGGTAGGGCAGGGCCCGGCGCGAGAACCACCCCCGTGCCCAACTGCCCAGCACGACGCCATAGACCGCGGCAAATGCGGCGGCAATGGCGATTTCCCGCTGGATGGTCTGCCACCGCTGGGCCACCAGGGCCGGTCCCTGTTCGAAGCGGGTCGGCTGGGTGATCATGGGTGACAGGAGATCCATAACATAGGGACGCGCGGCCATGGTGATGCCGAGCAAGGCCAGGAGCGCCGGAACAAGGGCGATGGCTCCTGCCAGATAGCGACGGAAAGCCGATGTGGCACGGACCTCGTCATCCAGCAGGAGGTCGGCTCCCCGGGCCGCGAGGACCGCGAGCCCCAGGGTCGTGACGAACAGCATCATTTTGGGGACCCGGAAATGGTCGATACCGGGGAAGTGCTCATAGAGCAGCCAGTAAAAAGGGGTGTACTTGCCGAAGGAGAAGAAGAGCCCCCCGACGACGGCGCCGAAGGCGAGCCAGGCATACCGGTCACGGCGGAAGATGAACGGCAGCGGGGCCAGGAGCCAGGGGAGCAGCCCCATGTAGTCCGTGGTCTGGGTGAAGACCATCCGCCCCCAGTAGTAGGTGCCGTGGGAGGGGTCGTCGTAGCCCCCCTCCTGGCGGGACAGGCCGAAAAATCCGGGGATCACGAAGGTGACGGTTTCTTCCGGCGGCATGGACCAGGACATGGCCTCTTCCACCTGGAGCCCCCCCTGCCCCTGGTTCGAGCCGCTCTGGAGGCCGCGGGTGGTCTCCCTGGACCAATCGGCCAGGGGGATGAGGGAGATGGCGACCGTGGAGAGGAAAAAGCAGAGAATGACTGCATTGAGGCCGGCGAGCCGGGCAAGTCCCTTGCCCGTCCGGCTGCCGGGATCACCCGCGATGATGCCGGCGGTCCGGCACAGGCCGTACACCCCGATGGCAAGGCAGGTATAGAAGGCAATCTGCCAGTGCATGTTGAAGAACTGGATGGCCAGCACCACGGCACTGGCGAGAAAGAATATCGTCCTCCGGGTCTGGTATCCCCGCTCAATGAAATAGAATGCCCAGGGGGCAAAGCTGATGGTGGCGATCTTCTGGGCGTGCCCCGCATTGATGAGCGAGGCGTTTTCCGGCGCGATGGCGAAAATCAGCCCGCCCAGGAGTGCCGCGGCACGCCCCGTGCCGATGGCGCGGCAGAGGAAGTAGGTGCCGGCTCCACCCACGAAGAGGTGGAACACGATGAACCAGGCCACGTTGGCCGGCGCCGGGAAGAGCCAGAAAATGAGGCTGCGGTAGAAGAGGAACTGGAGCGACAGGGTCCCGCCCCCCTCGGTCGTCCCGCCGTTGGTGAGCCAGTCCCAGCCGGCCCGGAGATTTACCCGGAACAGGTCCAGGAAACCCACCTCCTTGTAGTGCTTGATGGTCCAGTAGAACTCGTTGGTGATGTCGGGCGCCCTGATGATCTTGCCGGTAAAGAGGATCTTGGCGAAAAAGAGCACGAGGATCGCCACAAGCGCGCCCATCAGCAGGAGGTCTTTTTTTCGTTCGGTAGTCACGTCAGGTTCCGTCTCCTCGTCAGGTTGTCGTAAAAGGCATCGAGCCGCGCCGCGGCGTGGCGCCAGTTAAAGCGGGACAGGATTCTTTCGCGTCCGGACACACCCACGGCCCGGCGCCTGACCGGGTCGGCCAGCAACTCGGCGGTCCGCGCGATCATCTCGTCGGGGGAACCGGGGCGACAGAGGATGCCGGAGATGCCATCCTCCACGTATTCGGCGATCTGCCCCACCCGGTCGGCCACCACCGGCACGCCGGCGCGCATCAGCTCCGTCAGCTTGGCAGGGCATTTGGCGCGATTCACCAGGGTATCCGCGAAGGGATAGAGAGCCACATCGCCGGCGGTGAGCCAGTGGGGCAGTTCATCGGGTTCCACCCAGCCGGCGACGTGAAGGGAATCGGCAAACCCGAGTTCCCGCGCCGCGGCTGCCAGCAGTTCTTCTTCGCGGCTTCGCCCCTTTCCCACCACCAGGAACCGGATGCCGGGTACCTTACGGAAAAGCCCGGCAAAGACCCGGTGCAGATCGCCCTGGTTGAACTCGAAAAAACGGGTATAGAGCAGGACTACCGGTGCGTTGCCGTCGATGCCGAGGCGTGCCCTCACCCGCGCGCCGTTGCCCGGCGGCTGGTCATCGACGCAGTTGGGCAGGTAGAGCAGCCGTTCCGGCGCTACCCCGATGGCGGCCATGCGCGCCTCCAGCTCGCGGCTCGCCACGGTCACCCCCCTGGCGCGGGGCGGCAGCCACTCTTCCTGGAACGCAAACAGGAGACGCTGGGCCCGGGAGTAGTCATGGAGGGCGTTCATGCCCCCCCGGCCTTCCCAATCGTCCGTATCGAGGAACAGCGGCGCACGCCGGGACGCAGTCAGCAGGTGGAGCATGGCGGCAAGCCCGCCATACCCCTTGGGCTTGAACAGATGGATCAGATCCGGCTCTTCCTCCCGTGCGGCCCGGTACATGCGCCAGGCCATGACCGGCGCCGACAGGGCAGCCCCGCCAGGAGCCAGCCGGATATTCCGCAGCCGCACCCCCCGGATATCCTCTGTGCGCCCCGAATCTTCGGGATTGGTGTACGGCGGGGCGATGATCGTGACCCGGTGGCCGAGCGCCTGGAGCTCCGCCGCCAGGGGGACCATGCGGGCCACAACCGTTCCCTTGGGACGGATGCCGAAGGGTGCCAGGAAGACGATCTTCATGCCGCTATCCCCCATAGGGCCCGAACCTGCCGCGTCGGAAATCGAGGAATCCCCGCCACATCATGCGCAGCTTGGCCGTCTTTTCCCGCTCGAAGATGAGGATACTCGCCACCTCCTTGCCGAGCCGCACCAGGTCGAAAAGGCAATGGGTCGGGAAATCCCGCAGGTATTCGGCAAAGACCGCGCAGCGGTTGCGGGTCTTGTAGTAGCGGCGCAGTGGCGAGTGGTGCGTGGCCACGAACGGCCCGTAGCGCCGCAGGTCGCCGACCCGGTGATGGAGCAGCGCCCGGTTGGCGCGAATGACGTGAAAGCCTCTTTTCCGCAGGCGGAGACAGTATTCGTTGTCCACGAAGTCGATGAAAAAGTCGTCGCGGAACGGTCCGACCTCCCGGAATGCGGCGAGATTCACCAGACATCCCGATGTCATGGGGGTCATGACGTCGCTGCACGGGGTTGTTCCGCCGGGCGCCGGCCGGGCACCGGTCAGGTGGAAGGGGGCGATGAGCCCCACCCGCTCGCGCCAGTCGCTGCCGAGGCACGCCAGCATCTGCTCGACCATGCCGGGTTCGGCGCGGCTGTCCTGATCCATGGTCAGGAGGAGGTCGAAGCCTTCAGCCAGAGCCTCCCTGGCCGCCCGGTTCAGCGCGGCGGCAATGCCGAGGTTCCGGCCTTCGCCGACAATGGTCGCGCCGAACCTGTCCCGCAGTCGGGAATGGAGTTTATGGTCCTGCTCTTCGGAGTTGTCGACCACGATCAGCTCATGCACCTGATGCCGGTAACTCGCGATAGCGTCCAGGACAGAGCTGTCGGGCCGGTAGAGAACGACCACCCCGATCGTTCTGATGTCAGCCAGCCGATCACCCTTCATCTGCCGGCCCGGGGCGATCGTTCCAGAATTGCCAGGGATTCGGCCCCGCCCCGGGATCTGATCACTGCCTTGACGCTGAAATCGCCCCTGATGCTGGTGGTAAAGTAGTCGAGCAGGGTCACGAACGATTCCCTCGAAAAGACATGGAAATGGATTTCCGCCTTGCCGGCCGACATGGTTTCCACCAGGGACTCGAGCTCTTCGCCGGACAGGTTCCGGTAGTGCCGGTTTCGTGCATCGGAATTGGGCGTGGAGATGGTCAGCCACTCCCGATAATGCAGCCGGTTTCTTTCGTCCAGCGACTGGGGATTGCCGTCCCGCACCAGTTCATAGTCATCGATGAAGTGCTGCAGAGGCGTCAGCGGACGCCCCTTGTCGAAACATCTGCTCCCGATCGGCACGGTAATGAACAGCGTTCCCCCCGACCGAAGGACCCTTGCCCAGTTGGACAGGACCTGGAGCGGATTCGATGCGTGCTCGAGCACGTGGTTGGCGATCACGAAATCCTGGGAGCAGTCCGGAATACTGGCAAGGGTAAATCCATCTTCCACGTAGTCGGTCGGCACGATGCTGGCCGCATCGAGCTCGGGGAACTTGCGGATGTTTTCTTCCCGCGACACGTAATCCACATACTTGACGGTTACGCCGGACGGGACCTGCAGCGGAAAGTGAAGCGCTCCTATTTCGAGCCCGCTCCCCCTCAGGAATCGCGCGGCCGCCCTTTTTCTGGCCAGATACGACGGGAATATTCCCGATTCCTTGACCGCTGCCTTCAAGGATGACAAAAACCGTGTAGCCACTCTGCTCCCCTCTCTCTCCTTGACGAATCAGATTGCCCGGGCGGCAATGAGCTTGCTGAAGACGAACAGGAGTTTCTCCACCCTCCCGGCGGCGGGGAAAAGCGTATCCCTGTGCTTCAGTGCCAGAGCGAATGCTTTCATCCTGTTGCCGCCGGAAAGAAGAGATTCCGCATATTCGCCGACCTCTTCCAGAAACGACCATTCCGCCGGGGTCAGGTTCAACCTGTCGGCCATTTCACGATAGCGACGCGCCCTGCCGGCAAGCAGCTCATAGTATCCGCGTTTTTCCGCCGCGGTTTTGCCCATGAGGTGGGCGGCGATCCGCGTCGGCAGCCCCGCCCTCACGTTTGCGCCGGTATAATTGTGCGCATGCTGCCGATACTTCGTCAGCTTCGCGGCATGATAAACGACCCCGTTGCGGCGCGAGGCCGCGACCGCGAGCCACCAGTCGTGGTAGGTTTCCGCTTCGGGGATCGGCAGCGCGGTTGCCAGGAGATCACGCCTGAGCATGGCCGTGCACCCGGTGACGCAATTGTTGCAGACAAAGTATTCAAAGCAGGTGCCGCTGACCGGCCTTACCCCGGAAACCTCCACCAGTGAGCCGGGCAACGGCTGGTCGTCCCCGTCGATCAGGAGCGCGTCGGTATATATCAGAGAGTACGGGCCGATCTCCCGCACCAGGGTCTCGATCTTTTCGGGGAGCCAGATGTCGTCCTGGTCGGAAAGCGCTATGAACTCCCCGCGGCAACCGGCAAGGGCCCGTTCGAAATTCCTCACAAAGCCGAGATTGCGTTCATTCACCCGGAAGGTTATGCCGTGCGCCCGGCGGTACTCCTTCAGAATGGCAACCGTTTCATCGCGCGAACAGTCGTCGGAGACGACGATTTCGATGTTGCGATAGGTCTGCGCCAGAACCGAGTCAAGCTGGCGCCTGAGATAGCGTTCGCCGTTATAGGTCGCCAGGGCGACTGACACAAGCGGAATTTCGCGCATGCACGCCCCTCTCATTTGCGAGCCGTCAGCTCCCAGCCCCACGGGTCGTTTCGGACCGTGTCGAAACGGTCGAGGAAAAGAAGCATGGCCTGGCAGACGGGAATCAGCAGGCCCAGCGCGACGCGGAGAGGGTAGAGAAGCACGCCGGCGAGACGGATTCCGGATACCCCGCTGTTCCGCGCCTTGGGGAACATGCGCAGCGCCCTGGGCAGTTCGTAGGCCCACCGCAGGAACATCCCGCCCATGGGGACAACGCTCACCTCGCTGAATCCCGCCTCCGTGCAGAGGTACTTGAGCCCGTACGAGGTATACCTGAAATAATCGTACGGGGTCTGATGTTCGTCCTGCGCCATGGGCACCGTCAGGAAAAGGCGGCCGCCCGGCTTCAGGACGCGGTACATCTCCTTGACGCATTCAAGGGGCTTCTGCAGGTGCTCAAGGACCTGGGTGCACAGCACGGCGTCGAAGCTGGCGTCCGGAATCGGCAAATTGTCGAGGGGGGCCTTATAGTCCAGGTGGTCGTAATTCCACGTGCTGTCGCCTATTGCCATATCAGCCGCCTTGTAGTCGCAGTGGCGGAAGAGCCCCTTGTAGGCGCATTCCCCCGCGCCGGCATCCAGCAGGCTGCTTCCCGGCGCAAGCCCGTCAGCGACCGATTTGACGAATGCCGTAACGCAGTAGCGGCCCAGATCGGAGTACTTTGATTTGGCGATAAAGTCATCGGTAATAGTCATCAAACTGCATCCTTCCAGAGACGAGAGTAACGGGTTCGTACCAGCACCAGAACGAGAGCCGCATATGAAGCGGCATAGACCGCCATCAGGATCACGGGGTTTTCAACGGCCAGACCGAGTGCCAGCACGAGAAGCAGAGGAGCGCACGCCATGACCGCAAAGAGCAGCAGGTCGGAGAGTATCGGATAATCGGTCACGTTCCTGAAATGACGGTACGCGGCCAGGGCAACCGCCAGCTTGGCCGCCACGGTCGACAGTGCCGCCCCCACGCCCCCCAGGGAAGGGATGAGCGCGACATTGAGCAGCACATTGAAAATGTTGCCGTATATCATGGTTGCCCCGTACTCCCGAGCCATATTCCAGGCCGAAAACGGCAGCACGATCGCCCCTGCCGCATAGCCGAGCGAAATGGCGAAGCCGAGCACCTGCAGACAGGCGATGCTTTCGCTGAACGAAGGGCCGTACAGGGTCATGATGATGCTATCCGAAAACAGCAGCAGGAAAAATCCCAGGGGAACCGTACCAACAAGCATCAAAAAGGTGAAGCGCGAAAGTACCGCGGCCGGTGTCCCCTGTTTGAACGATTGGGCAAGCGGCCGGAACATCGTCGGCGTAACGATGGAGCTGATGGCATAGAACGGATTGATGATCTTGTACGCCGCCTCATAGATGCCGACCGCATGGGGAGTGGCGAAGTAATACAGGATCAGCCGGTCTGAAGTGGTGAACACGTACAGGGAGAGATCCGCTTTGAGAAAGTGGCGGCTCTCCGCGAACGCCTGGCGGATTTTCCGGCCGTAGGCTGGGCCGAACTGTCGCCGGTCCAGCGAAAGCACCCTGCGCCGGCCGAGGAACAGCAGTGCGAGCACGCAGCCCAATGCCGAGTTCAGCACCATGATGTACGGCAGCTTCTGCCAGTCGAGGGGCGCCCGTATGAACGCAAACACGACCAGGGCATAGATGGAGCTTTGGGCGACCCGGATAAAGGACGCCGTGTTGATCTCTCCCAGTGCCACGAAAACCCAGGCCGGAGAGAACACTTCGAAGAAGATGAGAAAGACGGCCGTTGACAGGAAGTACGCCAGACGCGGATCGATCCCGGCGAACCTGGCCACCAGCAGCGTTGCGGCGATCACCGCGCACGAGAGAACGATCTTCGGCGGAACAGTCAACGCGAGGAGGGAGCCCAGGGTATCGTCGTCGCGGGCAAGCCGCTGCGAAGAAAGCGCTGTCAGGCCGCCGTCGGCGAATCGGGCCAGAAGGAGCAGTACCGCACTTGTCGCGGCGCTGAAACCGACGTACTCCGGACCGACGACCCGGCTCATATAGATCATGCTCGCCGCGCCCAGCAGAAGGGCGACTGCTTCGGCGACCGCCCGAAACGTAAGCTTGCCGTCCATCATGCTGCCTTTTTACCGATAAACACGGTGACGATCTCTCCGTGCCGGCCGGGGAGCTGCATTTCCAGGCACGGAAACCCTTCGCGGCTCAGACAGGAGGCGGCATCCCTGCCGAAATCCCTGAATACGAGCACGCCGGTGTCCCGCACCGTATCGCCGTGCATGACCGGCGACCTGAGATACTCGATGCCTCCCTGCCCCATGCGGGCTCTCTCGACAGTGTGCTCCAGGGAATAGTCGACCGGCACCGTCAGGACGTGACAACCACCCGGTTTCAGCACCCTGCGGACTTCTTCGAGCGACTTATCGAGATCCGCCACATGCTCAAGCACATCACTGTTGATAACCACATCGAAACTGTCGTCGGGAAAGGTCAGACATTCGAGGGATTCGTTCCGCACGCCGCCGATGGTTTCGCCGAACCGGCCGGGAGCGAGATACTCCGAAACCATGTAGCGCGGGCATGCCTTCAGGGCGTCGATGCGAAAGATGTTGTATGCCGCTGTTTCGTAGACCGAAAACAGTGGGTCGGAGCGGAGCCTGCGCGCCAGGTCGCCGCTCGTGGCGTGACCGCACAGATCGAGCACGGTCCGGGCCAGCATCCTCATCCTGGAATTGGCCATGCAGGTGACGCAGAGGAAATTCTCCCTCATGGCGAGCATGCGCTTGAAGTCTTCCCCGGCCTCCCACGACGCGGTAAGGTCGGCCAGCCACTGTTCGAGTTCGCGCGAATAGACGATCATGCTCCGGGTGTCGCAGACGGGGCAGTAGTCGAACGCAACGAACCGCCACGCTCTCCGGTGCATCAGGAACCGGGCGATGTTTTTCACCGGAACAGGGATCACATCGTCTCCGCGGGGAACCCCTGGCCGACAAACCACTCGTACGTTTCCCGCACCCCGTCCTCCAGCCCGATCCGGTGCCGCCAGCCCAGCGAATGCAGCCGGGACACGTCCGAGAGCTTGCGGGGGGTGCCGTCGGGCTTTGACGCGTCAAAGACGAGCTCGCCTTCGAAGCCCACGACTTTTTTAACCAGCAGCGCCAGATCCCGGATGGAGATCTCTTCGCCGCTGCCGATGTTGACGATGTCATCGCCTTCGTGGTGGCGCATGAGATAGAGCGCGGCGTCGGCCACGTCATCCACGTGGATGAACTCCCGCAGCGGCGACCCCGTGCCCCAGACCGTGACCGTCGGGGCGCCGGCGACCTTTGCCTCGTGGAACTTGCGGATCAGGGCGGGGAGGACATGGGACTTCTCAAGATCGAAGTTGTCGTTGGGTCCGTAGAGATTGGTCGGCATAGCCGCAATGAAGCGAGTGCCGTACTGCCGGTTGTAGGAGCGGCACAGGGATATGCCGGCGATCTTGGCAATGGCGTAGGCTTCGTTGGTAGGCTCCAGGGGGCCGGTCAGGAGATACTCCTCGCGGATCGGCTGGGGCGCCATCTTGGGGTAGATGCAGGTGCTCCCCAGAAAGAGGAGCTTCGACACGCCGGTGCGATAGGCGCTATGGATGACGTTGGCCTCGATCATCAGGTTGTCGTAGATGAACTCGGCCGGATAGGTGTTGTTGGCGACAATGCCCCCCACCTTGGCCGCGGCGAGAAAGACGCAATCGGGCTGTTCCGCAGCGAAGAACGCCGCCACCGCAGCCTGGTCCCGCAGGTCCAGTTCCCCGCTCGTGCGCAGGAGCAGGTTCCCGTATCCCTCTGCGGTCAGTTTCCGTACAATGGCCGACCCCACCAATCCCCGGTGGCCGGCAACGTAGATCCTGGCGTTCCTATCCATCGGCCCGCTTCTCCCGCTCGGCCAATGCCAGGTCTGCATCGGCCATCATATCCACAAGCCCCTGGAAATCCACCCGGGGCTGCCAGCCGAGCCGAAGCCGGGCCTTGGTGGAATCGCCCAGCAGCAGGTCAACCTCCGCCGGCCGGAAATAGCGGGGGTCGATCTCGATCACGATCTTCCCGCTGTTCGCGTCGATTCCCTTCTCGTGCACCCCTTCCCCCTGCCACTCCAGGGGCATGCCAAGCCGCGCGAAGACCCGCTCGGCGAATTCCCGCACCGACCAGGTCTCGCCCGTGGCCACCACGAAGTCGTCGGCTTCCTGCTGCTGAAGCATGAGCCACATTGCTTCCACGTAGTCCCCGGCAAAGCCCCAGTCGCGCTTGGCATCGAGATTCCCGAGATAGAGCCGATCCTGAAGACCCGCCTTGATCCGGCCGGCAGCGCGGGTAATCTTCCGGGTGACGAACGTCTCGCCGCGGCGCGGCGACTCGTGGTTGAACAGGATGCCGTTACAGGCGTACATGCCGTAACTCTCGCGGTAATTGACGGTTATGTAGTAGGCGTAGGCCTTGGCGCAGGCATAGGGTGAGCGGGGATAGAAGGGGGTGGTTTCCTTCTGGGGCGTCTCCACAACCTTGCCGTACAGCTCGGAGGACGAGGCCTGGTAGAATTTCGTATTGAGTCCGGTTTCGCGGATGCCTTCCAGCAGCCGCACGGTGCCGAGGGCATCGATCTCCCCGGTGTACTCGGGGACATCGAAGGAAACCCGGACATGGCTCTGGGCGCCCAGATTGTAGATCTCGTCAGGCCGCACCTCGCGCAGGACCCGGTTGATGGAGCTGGCGTCGTTCAAGTCGCCGTAGTGGAGGAAAAGCCGCACGTCGGGCTCGTGGGGATCCCGGTAGAGGTGGTCGATCCGCCCGGTATTAAATGATGACGAACGCCGGATGACGCCGTGGACCTCGTATCCCTTGCCAAGGAGCAGTTCCGCCAGGTACGAGCCGTCCTGGCCAGAAATGCCGGTAATGAGTGCGCGTTTCACGGATGTTCCTCCCTGATTGGCTGAGTTTCGCCGGCCGGCTCACCGGCCTGGTGCAGAAGTTCCGAAGCCGCGCCCCGCTGCAGGAGCTCTTCCCGCAGGGCCTCGCGGCGCTTGAACGTTGTGATGACGATATGGTGGTTGCCCGCCAGGAGCCCATGGGGGATGGACACCACGGGCTTGCCGAAGAACTCGCGTTCGTCGCCTGCCTGGTCCATGACCAGGGCCAACTCCAGTCCCACCTCCCGCAGCGACAGGTAGGCGATCTCCGCCACCTCGTCCACCCCGCAGAAAGCAACCCGCCCAACCCCCTGGGCCTTGAGCGTCCGGAACAGGGTGAGATAATCCTGGCGGGCGACGCGGAACAGCGTCGTGAATGAGCTCAGGTGTTCATAGGCGAGGCGGCTCTTTTCGGCAAGCCCCCGCGGGGTGAGGAGATAGGCGTAGCGGTTTCGGGGAAAGGACTTGATCCGCACAAACCCCTTGTCCACGAGGTGTTTCAGGTAGGAGTTGACGAGTCCGAGGGCGATGCCGACCTGCCGGGCGATCTCGCGCTGGGACAGGGGCTCTTCCGACGAGATGGCCGACAGGAGCAGAAAGGAACGATAGGATTCATCCTTTTCGCGAAGCTCGTTCATGAAATGAACGATACTCTACTTTCCGCGGGAATGCAATCGGTTATGCGCGTTTCATCCGGTGATAGACCGCTTCGAGGACATCGGCCCGCGCCTGCCAGGAATGTTCGCGCTCGGCCCGCTCCCGCGCCAGGCGGGCACGCTCGGCCCGAGCGGCTGCATCGCCTGCCAGGCCGGCCAGGTGAGCGGCCAGATCCGCCGCGTCGCCATAACGGGCATAAATGCCCGCCTCGCCCAGGATCTCCCGGTTCACCGGCGTATCGAAGGCAATGGTGGGGAGCCCGCACGCCATGTAGTTGAAGAGCTTGCCGTTGGCCTCGGTGAGGGACACCTTGGGCGACACGGCCATGTCCCCCGCCGAGAGGAAGAGGGGCGCCTTGCCGTAGTCGATCCGCCCGGTGAAGGTCACCATGTCGGCGATATCCAGGTCGCGCGCCTTCTGCCGGTACTTTTCTTCCGGAAACCCCATGACCAGAAGCCGGAGCGGGCTGCCCCGGCTCTTAAGCATCACCATGGCCGAAAGGAGAAGATCAATCCCCTGGTAGTGGTTCAGCACCCCCAGATAGACCGCCAGCGGCACATCCGGCGCGATGTCGAGCCGACGGCGCACCTCCATGCGATCATGGGGGCGGAATACCGCGGTATCGACCCCGTCCATGAGGGCCGTCACCTTTGCCGACGGCACCCCCCACTTCGTGACGAGATCGTCCCGGCCCGGCCCCGAGCTGGTCACGATGGCGTCGGCGCTATTATTGATCCACCCTTCCAGTAGGGCGAAAAAACGGTAGAGCAGCGACCCTTCGCGGACAAACCCGTGGTCGGCCAGCTCCATGGTGAGGCTTCCCTGGCAGTCGAACAGAAGGGGGATGCCCAGCAGCTTTTTCAGTAACACGCCGAAGAATGCCCCTTCATGCAGATGGGCATGAATCAGGTCGGGGCGCAGGCGCCGGGCCGCGCGCAGGGCGGTGCCGCAGAGGAGGATGTCCAGGTAGGGCTTGTGCCAGGAAGGCCCGGCGGAGAGCTTCGTGTACCAGGGGACGCGCAGGGTGCGGTCCGTGGGGATGCCCGCCATGTCCCGCCCCAGGTGGTAGGTGACGATCCGCACCTGGTGCCCGCGGGCCATGAGCGTCCGGGCCTCTTCGTAAATCCTGACGTGGCACCCGCGGTCGGCGAAAAACGGCGTGGGGGCCAGCATGAGAATTCTCACGGCGCCCCCCTACCCCGCATCCAGGTTGATTCTCTCCCGGACGACGTAGATCGGCTTCCCCTGGGACTCGTGATAGGTTCGGGCGTTCACCTCGCCCAGCAGCCCGAGGGCGATGAACTGCACCCCCCCGAAGAGGAGAAAGGCGGTCAGGATCAGCAGGGGATTGCGGTTCATGCTCATCCCCTCGAAGAGCTTCATAGAGAGGGTAAGCCCGCCGGTCAGGAACCCGGCCAGGATGGTATAGATTCCCCACTTGCCGAAGAGCTGGATCGGCTTGGTGGAGTAGGTGAGCAGGAACTTCACCGTCATCAGGTCCAGAACGACGCGCATGGTGCGGGAGATGCCGTACTTGCTCGTGCCGTAGAGGCGGGCATGGTGGCGGACCGGTATCTCCGCAACCCGCGCCCCCACCTGGGAGGCCAGAGCCGGGACGAACCGGTGCATCTCTCCGTACAGGTTGACCCCGTCCAGCACTTCGCGCCGGTAGGCCTTCAGGGTACAGCCGTAATCGTGGAGGTGGACCCCTGTCATCCGGGAGATGAGGGCATTGGCGATAATGGAGGGAAGGCGCCGGTTGACGAAGGTGTCCTGCCGGTCCTTGCGCCAGCCCGAGACCACGTCGTACCCCTCGTCGATCGTGGCCAGGAGCGTCGGGATATCGGCCGGGTCGTTCTGGAGGTCGCCGTCCATGGGCACGATGACCCTGCCCCGGGCGGCATCGAAGCCGGCCGCCATGGCGGCGGTCTGGCCGAAGTTGCGGCGAAAGCGGATCACCTTCACCCGCCGGTCCTGTTGGGCAATCTCCCGCAGCAGGGCGAACGAGCCGTCAGAGGAGCCGTCATCCACGAGAATCAGCTCGTAGTCGATGCCTGACCCGGCCAGGGCGTCGCTCACCCGCGCATGAAGATGCGGAATAGTCTCTTCCTCATTGTAGATCGGAACAACGATACTCAGTTCCACCGGGCACCTCACTGATGTTGCTTCTGCACTGCCTGACGCTGCCGCAGGACAGGCAGATAGAGCCTGACCTCGGCGGCTTCGTCCGGGTACTCCATGGCGCCGAACATGGCGAACATCTCGTAATTGAGCACCGCCTCGGCCAGATTGCCGCGCCGTTCCTCGGCCTTGGCCAGGGTCAGATACGCCCGGATATTGAACCGGTCGATCCGCAGCGCCTCCCTCGCTTGCGCCGCCGCCTGGTTGTAATCCCCCGTCAGCAGGTAACTCAGCCCCACCGTCTCGCGCACCCAGGTAGAGTCGGGATTGACCGTGACTGCATGCCGCCAGAGGGTATGTTCGCTGCGCCAGTACCCGTTTTGTATCACGGTGAGCCCGGCGAACACAACAATCACGAGGCAGGAGGCGCCGACAAATCTCCGGTGGGGCCAGCGTTGGAGGCACCCCGCCAGGACGAGCCCAACGCCGGGAAGGCAGAGGTACATGTACCGGTCCGCCGCCAGGTAGGCCACGGGAACCAGGTTGGAAACCGGCAGCCAGAAAATGAGGAACCAGCCGATACCGAACGATACCAGGGGAAGCCGGCGACGGAGAAAGACCGCCGCGCTTGCCACTGCCGCAAGGAGCCCGAGCGACAGCAACGCCCACGGTTGCCAGAGGCTTTCGGAGAGCCGGAATACATACTCGGGGGCCAGGCGGACCGGGAGAACGATCTTGGAGAGATAGAATCCGAAGGCCTTCATGGCACCCATGAAGAGGGGGAGATAGCTCTCCGAAGCACCAAAGCTGTTCTTGGAATAGACCGTGAGCAGATGTTCAGGGGCCAGAAGCCCCCGGAACCGGTACATGAGCGCCGCACCGGCCGCCACGAGGAAGAGAAATGCCACGAAGGGGCGCCTGAGCAGCACCCGTTTCCCCGGTTCCACCATCAGCCATTCGTAGAGGAGAGCCACGAGCGGCAGCGTCACCGTGGCCTCGTTGGCAAGGAGTGCTCCACCGTAGGCTGCAAGAGCAGCGAGCCACAGGGCAAGGCGCCGCCCCCCGGCGGCGGCGAAACTCCCCACGAAGCAGAGCGCGGCCCCGAGGGCAAAGAACAGGGCCAGCAACTCCTTGCGGTGCGCGATGCCGGCCACCGACTCGGACTGGAGGGGGTGCACCAGGAAGAGGAGCGCCCCCATGAGGGCAAAGGGAAGCTCTACCCCCAGGGCGTGGAACAGGGTGACCAGCAGCAGTCCGTTCACTCCGTGCCAGGCCAGTTGCTGGATGCGATAGCCGGCGGGCTGGTCGCCGAACAGGAGATGGTCGGGGATGTAGGTGAGCTCGCGCATGGGGCGGCCGGGCATCGTGTTTCGGGCAAAACCGGCAAGCGAGTGGGCATCGGGGTTCTTCAGGACAACGGGAATATCGTCATAGGTCCACTGGTTGAAAAAAGTGTTCCCGTAGACCGTCACGGTCACCAGAAGAAAAAAGACGAGCAGGATGCGCTTGTGCGGCAGCGGCGATGCCGTCATCATGGGACCTCCCCGGTACCGTGGGCAGGCAGATGCCAGGGAGCGCCGAACTCCTTGATGCAACGGATCGTGACCGCCGCGGTTTCCCCTGCCTCCGACCTGAAGCGGGGTGCCAGCAGGCCTTTCAAGAGGCCGGCCCCATAACAGAGGTGGAGTGTCGGATAGAGCACCACAAGCCACGGCAATGCGGCATAGAGGCGCGAACGCACGGCGCCCGACAGGGCCGACACCATCACCGCCGCACCGTAGAGGGCGGCAGGCAGGAAACAGGGAGCCCAGGGCGCGACCGGAAGGAGAAGCAGGTAGATCAGAAACACCGTTGGCAGGAAATCAACCACAGAGCGCGCACCGGCAATGCGGGTCTGCTCACCGCGCCCCCTTCCGTAGCCGAAAAACTGGCGGACAAACGCCCGGAACGTAGATCGCTGGCTCCGCCGGACAGCCAGGTCCGGATCATGCACGAGGCCCATTCCCCGCTTCGAGATCCGGTCCATGAGCTCGTTCTCCTCGTTGGGGTAGAGCCGCTCGTCAAGGCCTCCCTCCGCCAGGAAGACATCCCGGCGCATGGCTAGGTTGCAGAGGATCAGTTCCCGCTCGCTCGTCCGGCGGGGGCTGCCGGTAGCGCGGTAGCGGTTGCGCGCCCCGCCCCCACCCAGCCGTGACGCCAGAACGACGCCGATGGCGCGCTGGAATCGGCTGTCGGATGCAGGAGTGAGTGACGGGCCGCCCACGGCGGCTACGGATGGATCGGCCAGATGCGCCGCAGCCCGCGCCAGAAAATCCGGTGAGGTCAGAGAGTCGTCATCCAGAAAGTAGAGTATATCGCCCGCTGCAGCGGCTGCGGCCTGGTTACGCTGACGGCTCGGCCGCGTCCCCTCGGCCACCAGGACCTCCATGTGCGAGGAGGGATACGCGACCGACCTGAGGCGATCGAGGGCACGGACGGTTCCGCCCGGCTTCACGGGAATGATAATGGAAAAGATAATGGAATCGGCCATGGTGACAAAAGAAAAACCGGGTCCGGCCCGGTTTTTTCACAGTTGGTATCCAGCAGGGGCGACGGAACCCGTTGTCAGAAGAACTTCTTCACGTTTGCGGCGATCCGCTTCTCAATCCGGTTGTCGCTACCGTCCCGCTTGCCGTAGGTATACTCCAGGTTAGCCTGGAGTTTCCGGAAATTGAGTCCCACCACGCCGGTATAGAGTTGCTCCGTGATGCTTCCCGGCTCGATGAGCGAGTAGCGCGCATCCGCCCCAACAAACAGGCTGCGGAGGGGGAAATACCGAACCCCCAGGGTAAACCGCCTGGTAGTGTTGAGCTCGTTGGCCACCGTCCCCGTGTTCAGGGTGCGATTATAGGTGAACTCCTCGTAGAGTTCCAGCAGTTTCCTGTTCGCCCCGCTCAGGGTGTAGAAGCTGTAACCCAGCCGCTGCCGCAGGTCCAGGAACTCGCTCCTGGTGTTCACGTCCACGTCGCCCACGTTGTAGGTATAGGTGAGAAGTCCCTCCAACTGCCGGACGGGACGGTATTCCAGGGTGCCCACGCTTTCCAGATAGTCGATGCTCTCGCCACCGACCATCCGCACGTTGTAGCTGTTGCGCATCCGGGCCAAAAAGGTCGGCGTACTGTAGTCGATGGTACTGCGGAAGGTGGTCAGGAAGTCGGTCGGCGCTCCCGACTGCATGAGGACGTCTTCGCTGACCGAAAAGCTGAGCGAGGCGCGGGAGAAGGGACGCCAGGCCGCGCTGACCGTGGTAACGGAGCGGACATATTCGTCGATTTCGCTGTTGCGGCGCTGGAACGAGATGGCAGAGCCCGATACCGTGCTCGTGCCGCTGCTGAATCCGCTGTTCACGGTGATCGCGGAATTGTTGAAGTTGCGCGGATTGGTGCCGCTGGCCGCTGACAGGTCCTCCTCCACCTCGAAACGCCAAGTGGGCGATGCCGCATACGCCACGCGACCAAGGACGTTCTGGTTGAGGTAGCCGTCGCCCGAACCGGTACCGCCGGTCGCATCGAAGTACTTGACCGTATAGCTCCCCGACAGGCTGTAGTCGCGCGAAAGGCGCGCAGTGCTTGCCGTTTCGACGCCTCCTTCGAAGGAAAGCAGTTTCGAGCCGTAACTCTCAGTGCTCTCCCCACGCACCACCACCCCCAGAGTGAAGGGAGAGCGCCGGAACATGTCGGCGCGGACCGAAGCGCTGTAGTTGGAGTTGTTGACCACACTGCCGCTGGGGGACTGAATCTTCTTTTCATTGGAATAGAGGCTGGCCTTCCAGTCCACATCGGCGCCGAGGACACCGCTTGCATAGAAGGGCACCGTCCGCTCCAGGGTAATCCCTTCATCGTCGAGAAGCCGGGAAAAACTGGAAAAGGTCCGAGCATCCCAGGTCTTGCGGGAAGCCACGGCGAACAGGTTAAGCTCGTAAGCTTCAAAGGAGTTGGCCGGCATTGAACTCGCGTGCTTGGTGAACTGGCCGTCGGCCGAGATCTTCACCCAGTTGGTCAAATCGATCCACCGCCGCGCCAACAGGTGATCGACCGTGCCGATCTGCATCTGGGTTTCCTTGAAGGACTGGTCGGTGTTGAGGTAATCCCTGAAATCGGTGGTCCGGTAGTGGAACCAGTTGTCCCTCTTGTTCAGACTCACGAAGGCCAGACGGCGCATGCGCGTATCCACGGGAGCCAGACTCTTCAGGTCCCGGTTGACATCGTCGCGGTAGTCGAGCATGACCAGCGGGATATGCCGGAAAATGGCGTTATAACCGTTGGTCAGGCCGTTCTTGACCCCGAAGACGAGAGTTGCGCCACTGTTGATATGCATGCCGTCGTAAAGGTTGGTGATCAGCCTCGGCGCAAAGATCGACGAACCGTCAATGCCAGATAGGTCCTCGTGCATGTTGATCCGGTTCGTGTCATAGCTGTAGGCCCTGAGCCGCAGGGGGAGCTCCAGCGGATCGAGCACCACTTCGCCGCGATACAGCAGATGTCCGGCACTGACGGAGGGGTTGTAGTTGGTCTGGGGGTCGGTGGGATTGGAAGGATTCTTTATCTTTGTATCAAAGGAGCCCCACTCGTAGCCCAGGGCAAGGTCGTAGCGCCCTACCCTGCCCTTGTAAAGCTCGCCGGATGTCTCATACAGCAAGGAGTAGCGCTGATAGAACGAATGGGCATCGCTGACCCGGGCGCCGTTGGCATCGGCCTCATAGCGCACGTATCCCAGCTCCGCCTCGCCGGAAATACCGGCCCGCACCGATGCGGGCGAGCAAAGAACCAGGCCGGCCAAGACCGACACTGACGCCAGCCCTATGTGCATGCGTCCTAGCGTCATGGAACCCACGAATCACTCCGGCATACCGCCGGAGACGGCAACACATTCACACCCGCTCCACGAGAAACCACCCTCCGGGCGACCGGCTGCAGGCACCACAAGCCGGACTGCTGCGTAAAAAAAGGGTGGACCGGAGTCCACCCTTTTTCCGGAGAGGAACCCCCTACTTCTTGTGGCAACCCAGACAGAGCTTGCTGCCCGCCATGGTGGTACGGAGGAACGGAGCGTCGGTGTTGTCGTGGACCTTGTGGCAGCTGCCGCACTCGAGGGTCGTGGCTCCGCGGGCTGACTTGAAGAGGGGGAGGCCGTTGGTCACGTCCGCGGTCTTCATGGTCGGCGGGTTGGTGCCGGTATCGAGGGCGCCCAGGTTGCCGTCGGCGGCAATTCCGGCTGGGGTTACCTCGAAGTTAACGGGGTGATCATTGCTCAGATCGGTGCCCAGGTTGGCTTCACCGGTGATCAAATCGTTCCCCCCCACCATGGCGATTGCCGCACCATTGGGGTCGTTGTGCACCGCGCCCCCCAGGCCGGTGGCCCCGTCATGACAGCTCATGCAGAAGAGCGAGATGGAGTCGGCCGTAAAGCCCTGCTTGACCGGCACGTTATTCATGCTGCTGGACGAGTAGAGGGTGAAGTTGCTGGCCGTGGGGTTGCCGCGGTTCCACAGGGGAATGTCCTGTTGCGCGTTGTGCGGAGTGTGACAGAACACGCAGATCTGGTCGGTGTTCGTCGCCTTGAATGTGGCGCCGGTGCTTCCGGAGCTCAGGTCGTGCTTGGTATTCTTGATGCTGGCGGCTCCCGCCGCGGTAACGGCCACCAGGAGTGCGGTCAGGGCCAATCCGATTTTTACTTCGCTTCTCATTCTGCGTTCTCCTTTCACGTGAGTACTATGTGCTTTCTCAGCCGTTCGCGTTGACACCAATGGATGAAGAAACACAATGCAACCAGCACGCCAATATTCAACGTATTCTCATAAAAGGCCTGTAAATAAATAATTACGGATAGTTGCGCGCACACGAATCACACCAACCAAGCCCATTTCTCTCGGCAACGTTGTCCCGGGACGTATTTCCGAGAAGATCATACGCCATATAGCGCTACATTTTTTTGGCGCCAACCGCAATTCGCTACAACACCGGACGGAAGATGGCACCGGCACTCAATGCATCCGCGAAATAGCTTATTGATGACAAAAATAAGAAGGCCCCCGACAGCAACCATGCTGGCGAGGGCTCTTCGGAAACCGCGGGTTCCAGGCGTCTGCCGGACTTACCATAAAGCTGCTGCAAATCCGTCTGGCCGGTTCATATTTCGCCGGGTTTCCGGCCAATAAAATGACTATTGACCCGCACAAGTCGACACAAGCAGCCCTGGCCCAGCAGCGCTTTCGCTTCGATTTCCCAAGTCCGACAGACTCCTGGCAGGTGATGAAACTGATATTACTCCTGCCATCCCGGGATGGGGTTGCGCTTGAGGAAATCGTCGGAGATGTACTGGAACACCTGGAACCGCCGATTGAGTTGGTCAACCACGTAAATGACGTCCTTATCGTCAATAAAGACTCCTTGCGGGATGACGAATCCGCCGGGGGCCTGCTTGCCGGTGGTGATGGCGGAGTAGAGTCCGCCCACGGTGAGAAGATACTCGCCGTTGGTGCCGAAGATAATGAGCTTGTGACCTTTTCCCTCGGTCACATAGATATGATCCTCCGAGTCGACGGCCACGCCTTTCATGATCTGGAAATCGGCCGGCCCGTCGCCCCGGCGCCCGAACTTGCGGAGAAACTTCCCGTCCTGATCGAAGATCTGAACCCGGGCGTTCATGGCATCGCCCACAATGATCTCCCCCTTGTGATTGATGGCCACCGCCACGGGGAAGTTGAATTCGCCGTCTTCGATACCACGCTTCCCAAAGGCGGAAAGCAGCCCCCCCTGCATGTCGAGGATGGCAATCCGGTGCTCGCGCGCATCCACCACGAGAATTCTCTGACCCTTTTCATCCACGGCGATGTCAGTGTTTCTCTTGACAGCAGCTTTGGTGTCGATAAAACGACGCGGCACCTCAAATCTGTCAAAAATCAGTATCCCCCCCTTTTCCGCATCGGAAACATAAATATTCCCCTGGGAATCACCGGTGACCGAAACCGGGGTATTAAACTGGTTAGCCGCCTGGGGGCCGCCGAGCATCGACACGCTCCGCTCTTTCATATTGAACACCACCACGCCGCGAAGGCCCGGATCTGCCACATAAATCCGGTCCTGGCCATCCGCATAGACATCCAGCGGCTTGGTCAGGCTCATGGCCTGCTCTTCCCCGGCAATGGCTGCCATGAACGACGCGAATCCCTGCTTCGGGAAGTCGTTCTGGCTGCTGTAGGCACCGAGCCATTCGATCCTGGGACGCTCGGGCAGCGGCGGCCAGAAGTAGCGCCGCTCCTCCCGGACCTGTTGTCCTGCGCAACCGGCGCACAGGGCGCACAGGGCGGCCGCACCGACGAACCTGCGGATGAGCTTCAGAACGTTCATATGGTCACCTCGTTCCATGAGAATAGTCCGGCAATCGTACGCCGCCAGCCCCAGTCTACTTGTTATGGCACATCTGGCACAATGCCATGCGTTCTTCCGCGTTATTCACAAAGAAATAACGCACATCCGCCGCATGGGGATTGTGGCATGATATGCACGACATATCGCGCCCCGAGGCTGACGCAGAGGGGTCTTTCCTGCCGCTTACCGGGTGTCCCTCTCCCGACGGGGTCCTCAGGATATGGGGCCTCCTGGCTACGGTCTCATGGCAGGAAAGACAGAGCGTGTTGATCGGCATCCGCAACTGGGCCCGGTTGGCGCTGCCGTGGGGATCATGACAGACCTCGCACATGCCGCCGGCAATGGGGCCGTGAACGTATTTCCGCTTGGCGAAATCCGTTGACTTGTCCTCGTGGCACTCGACACAGAGCGCACTGTCGCGCTTGGGCACCGAATATTTCGGGGATGCCTTTTCCTTGTGACAATAGACGCAGGAGTAAGTCCCGGCCGGGCCATGGACAAACGCCACCTTGAGCATGCCGCGATGACAGCCGAAACAGGGGTTTTCCCGCTCCTGGGTGCTCAGAAGCTGGGCCGGGCTCGGTTCCATGTTGTGGCAACCGGCACACCTGCTCTCCGTATCGGCCACATGGAAGACAAACGGCTTGAACTCAGGCGGCACCGTCGCACCATCCCTGCCAGGAGCGTAATAGACGGACGCTACGGCGGTCTCGACCCGCTCCTTGCCGGCATACGCCTCCACGGAGACTTCATTGCGGCCCTGATCCCAGAGGGGCTGCACGATGAGAAAATCCTGGAAGGCCTTGCGGTACTCGGGCGACGAGATAGCCAGCATATCGCCGACAACACCATTGACATTAATGCGGACAGCGGTGATTTCGGGATTGTTCAGTTTGAGAACCAGATGGTCCGATCGGCCGACCCAGGTATTGGGCGTCGGCGCCACAAAGGCGATTGTGCCCGCCGTCGCCGGCGTGCCCAGCAGTATCACGGCACAGACGGCCAGCCATAGTCCTTTCCCCAGCATGTATCCTCCAGCCGCTACGGGTTGCTCACCGCGCGGAGCCTGTCGTAGGATTTCGGCTTGTGGCACCCCACAACGCAGGTGCCGCCGGTATCCGTCTTTGTGTATCGGATGGGTATGTCCCAACTGCCGAAGCCGGGAATCCGCTCTTTGACAAGCCGCTGCTGCGGCGCCGCATGGGCGTCGTGGCAGGTCTTGCACGAACGCCCCTTGTCGGGCTTGTTGATGTGCAGATAGTGCAGATTATAGTCACCGTTGCGGAAGCCGGTGAGGGTATCCGTGCGGCGGTCGTCGGCCATCTGGCGGGAGTGGCACGTGAAACAGAGGGCAAAGTCATTCTGCTCGTAGCTCAGGTACAGCGCCTCGGGATAGGCATTCCGCAGAAGCTTCGGGAAGGAGGACCCGTGCGGGTCATGACAGTCGCAGCACTCTCCCCGCGCCACGGGTTGGTGAATTGACCGGCCCGCTGCCATTTTTTCGTCATGGCACCGGAAACAAAGAGCCGCCCCGCTCCCGCGGAGAAGCCTCGGGGAGTCTGACTGATGGGGGTCGTGGCACTTCAGGCATTCGCCGGTGGTGACGGGCAGATGGCCATGGCGGACGGAAAAGGCAGCGGCATCGTGGCAACCGAAGCAGAGCGCAGCACCGCGCGCCTTGAGAAGTGACGGATTGGCCGACTGGTGAGGGTCATGGCAGGAGAGGCACTCTCCTCCGCCAACCGGGGGATGAACCACCCTCTTCGATGCCATGCTTTCATGGCAGGTCTGGCAGAGGGCAGCACCTTTCGCCACGGGCCGGAACGCCCCCTGCTGCTTGGGGTGGACCGCCGCGCCGACGGGATTGTGACAGGCGATGCAATCATCGGAGGCCACCGGCCCATGCACTACGCCATCGCGGGCCTTGCTCCTGTGACAACGCGTGGCGCATCCGTCAGGGATGCCGGGTATAGGCGCCGACCAAAGGGAAGTGGCTGACATAACGAGGGAAACGGCCAGAAGGCGACAAACACTGCCGGCCAGCAACGCTTTCATGGCGGAACGCACGAACTTCGGCGCCCATGCGGGCGCCGAAGCGATGAGGGGATGTCGGGAGAAATTGTCAGGCATGCCCTGCACATGATGCAAGAGCATTGCCAACAGAGGGCCTACCCTCCTCCGTAACTGTGGAGACCGGAGAGAAGAAGGTTCACACCGAGGTAGCAGAAGATAGTGGCCGCGAATCCGACAATGGAAAGGATGGCGGCGCGCTTCCCGACCCACCCGCGGGTAAAGCGGGCATGCAGGAATGCGGCATAGACGAACCAGACGATCAGCGACCAGGTCTCTTTCGGGTCCCAGCTCCAGTAGGTGCCCCAGGCGTAGTTGGCCCATGCTGCGCCGGTGATGATACCGAGCGTGAGCAGCGGGAACCCGATCATGATCGCCTTGTAGTTGAGATCATCAAGGATCTTCGTAGGGGGAAACATCGAGATGATTCCGCCAGCCTGTGCCGATTGGGATGAGTCCTCTTTCCCCGCCTTGATCAGATACATGATGGAGATGCCGCAGGCAACGGCAAAGGCGGCATACCCCAGGAAGCAGGTGACGACGTGATAGAGCAGCCAGTTGCTCTGGAGCGCCGGGACAAGAGGCTCGATGCCGCTGTTGAGCGTCAACTGGGCCCAGGCCATGCCGAGGAGCGCAAAGGGCATGACGAACGCGCCCACGACCCGATACTTGTACTTCAGGTCAATGATGCCGAAGATGAGAACGATGGTCCAGGCAAAGAAAACCACCGACTCGTAGAGATTCGACAGGGGAGCGTGGCCGTGCCCGATGTCATAGGACTCCTTCCAGCGGAGCAGAATGGCAGCCGTGTGGACGAAGAAGCCAAAATAGGAGATGAGACTCCCCGCCATCCCCAGGTGACGGTTCCTGCTCGCCAGGAAGGCAAAAAAAGCGAGCATGGAGACCAGGTAGGTGAACGTCGTGATGTTGAACAGCATGGAACTGGTCATTAGTCAATCCTCCGCCCGTACTTACAGAGTTTTCAGTTTATCGACAAGGGTGTCGAAGGCGAGTTGGAATCCCGGCTGGTTCTTGTTGGCGGTGCCGCCGAGGGTCACATGCCCCTTGCGAACCCGTATCCATATCCGCTTGTGGGACATGAAGAACGCCATGCAGCAGCCAACCACCATCAGGGTGCATCCCAGCCACACTACCCAGACACCCGGGTCTTTGGCGACCTGAAGTCCGGTAAACATCTTGAGATCCGCCCCTTCATACGTGAAGATATGGTCCGCTCCACGCTGGACGTCGAATTCCGGATAGTTCTGGAACACGATGAACGCCTGGGGCTCGCCGCTTTTGGGCTCCACAGCGACCCGTACCGCCGGGCCCCGGAACTGGGGAATGAAGCGCCCGATCTCGTCAGTACCCTCCAGGAGTTGGACTGCGGTGCCGTCGGGCAGAACCTTCCGCTCTCCCATGGACAGAGAAAGCCGTACGGGAGCCCCTCCCTTGCGCTCGCGCACGGTGAGGTGATAGAGGCCGCCTTCATCCGCAGGCCCGTAGCTCGACTGATAGAAGGTGATTCCTTTGTAGGTCAGGGGATCGTTCACGATGATAGGGCGTTTGTCGATAACCACCTTGCCGCCGTCGATGACGGTGAGGAGACTCTTGAATTCTTTGGGTGCCCCGGTGTCGTAAAACGAAACCGAAAAATCCTCACACTTGACCGTAAAGCCGAGATCAATCGGCACGCCCTTGCGAGACATGACCGTAGAGGCTCCCGAGCCTTCCACGATATTCACATAGGCCTTGTACCCGAAGAACGATCCAAGCAGGGCACCGATGAATATGATGACGATGCTCAGGTGCACCACATAAACACCCAGCCTGCTGTACGGCGACTTCTGGGCGAAGAGGTGGAATTCTCCATCCCGCTCGGTCACCACCGGCTCGGCGAACTCGCTCTTGAGGAACACCTTCATCTTCTCGTTCAGGTCAGCCGCATCACCCTCTTTCTTGAAGTCATGGGTGAGCGTCAGGGTCCGCTCAAAGCCCTCGTCCATGACGAGCGTCGGCTCGGAAATGGTTTTCCATACCCGGGGCAGCCGCTTGATGGAACAGGCTACGATGTTGACCGTGAACAGATAGAGCAGGAGAATGAACCACCAGGAGTGGTACATATCAAAGAAGCCAAGGGTCGAGTAGACCTTGAACTTCATGCTTCCCGTGCCGCCTATGGCCGCGATATACTCGGGGGGGAGCGGATTCTGCTGCGGAATGACCGTACCGATGATGGACGTTGCCGCCAGAAGAATGAGAAGGAAGATTGCCAACTTGAGGGAACAGAAGAAATCCCACAGTGCCTGCAAGAAGCCGCGATCGCTGGTTGTCAAGGTAACGCTCCCGCAATGTTTAGGATTATGGTCGTCAATGCCAGATCCCCGACCAGGGCAGAGACGATTATAAACAAAAATATCCGGAAAAAACAAACAGTTAATTTAATTTAATTATTTTGGCGGTCAAGAAAAAGGGATAACAGTAAGTTCTGTTATCCCTTCGGTGCACCTCAGTGAAGTAACGTTAAATCATCATTACTTCTTGTGGCACTCGCCGCACTTCGTCGGCCCCTTCTTCATTTCTTCGTGGCAACCCTTGCAGCCCTTGCCGTGAGCCATCTCTTTGCCGAAGCCCTCGATCTTGCCCGGGCCTTTCTCGTGGCACTTCTTACAGTCGGGAACAGCCTTCTGGTGGGCCTTGTGCGGGAACTTCACATCACCGTTCTTGGCCTTGAGGACGATGTCGTCGGCGGCAAAGGCGAGGCCGGCGCAGAATACGGACAGCGCGAGAGAAGCAATAACCTTTTTCATGTGATTCTTACCCCTTTCTAACAGGTTGATGAAAACGCAACCTTTTATACAGCACATGCAGATTTTGTCAAGTGGAAAGCTGCCGGAAGCCGCGTCAAACCCGCACGATTACAGCAAGTTAATCTAGTCCGGCTACGCGCGGCCCAACTTGACCTGAAGGTCCCGATCCTTGGCCTCCACCTCTTCCGCCATACTCGCCTTGTATTCCACGAGTCTGCCGGCCATGGCGGCATCGCCGAGGGCCAGAATCTGCACCGCGAACAGCCCGGCATTTTTGGCTCCCGCCTTGCCGATAGCCATGGTGGCCACCGGAATTCCGCCAGGCATCTGCACCATGGAGTACAGGGCATCAACGCCGTTGAGCGCCCCTCCCGGCATTGGCACCGCGATAACCGGCAGGATCGTCTCGGCGGCAAGAACCCCCGCAAGGTGGGCAGCCACGCCGGCACCGGCGATGATCGCCTTCACGCCGCGCGCGGCCGCGTTCGAGGCGAGATCTGCCGCTTTTTTCGGCGAACGGTGGGCCGACGCCACTCGCATTTCCCAGGTCACGCCGAAGGCATCAAGGGCCTTTGCCGCTTCTTCCATGACGGGAACGTCCGAATCACTTCCCATAATGATGAGTACCTGCGGGTTTTCCATCGCGACCTCCCCTGTCAACGTGTGAGCGCCTTGGCGCCGATGTCTGTGCGGTAGTGGACGCCGTCCCATGAGATTGCCGCAACGCCCCGGTAGGCGCGATCAATGGCCTCACCCACCGTAGCGCCAAGGGCAGTAACCCCAAGCACCCGCCCCCCGCTGGTGACGATACGGCCGTTTTTCCGGGATGTGCCGGCGTGGAACACGAACAGATCCTCCATGCGAGCCGCATCCTCCAGCCCCCGGATCTCGTCTCCCTTGCGGTAATCGGCGGGATACCCCCCGGAAGCCATGACGACACAGACGGCAGCCATGTCATGCCATTCGAGCTCAATGCCCGACAGGTCGCCACGGGCAACCGCAAGGAGCACGGGCACGATGTCCGACTTCATCCGCATGAGCAGCGGCTGGCACTCTGGGTCGCCGAAGCGCGCGTTGAACTCGAGGGTTTTCACCTGGTCACCGTTGATCATGAGACCGGCATACAGCACCCCGCGATAAGGACGCCCCTCGGCAGCCATGCCGTCCACGGTCCGGCGCATCACCTCGGCCATGACCTTATCATGAATGGCAGGGGTGACTACCGGCGCGGGTGAATAGGCGCCCATGCCGCCGGTATTGGGTCCCGTGTCGCCGTCAAAGACCGCCTTGTGGTCCTGGGCGCTGGCCAGGGGAATGATGTTCTTGCCGTCGGTGAAGGCGAGAAACGATGCCTCCTCCCCGGTGAGAAACTCTTCGATGACCACCCGCGAACCGGCATCGCCGAAGGCGTTGCCCGACAGCATGTCCGTCACGGCGCCAACGGCTTCCTCACGGGTATGGGCGATGATAACCCCTTTGCCGGCGGCCAGCCCGTCCGCCTTGACGACGATGGGCACCCCTACCCGGTCGATGAAAGCCACGGCCGGCTCCACCTCGGTAAAGACGTCATAGGCGGCGGTGGGTACCTGATACTTTTTCATCAGGTCTTTCGAAAACGCCTTGCTCGCTTCGATGATGGCGGCATTCCGGCGGGCGCCGAAGATCAGCAGCCCCTTTTCCTCGAACCGGTCAACGATGCCGAGGGAAAGAGGTAGTTCCGGCCCCACCACGGTGAGGTCGATAGACTGTTCCGTCGCAAAGGCGGCGAGCCCGTCCAGGTCATCCACCGCCAGGGACACGTTCTCGGCGATAAGGCCGATGCCGGGGTTGCCCGGCGCGCAGTACACCTTGCTTACCAGGGGTGACTGGGCGATTTTCCAGACCAGGGCATGCTCCCGCCCGCCGCCTCCGATTACCAATACCTTCATGGGTTCCTCCCCGTGATCGTTCCGTGTCTCAGTGCCTGAAATGCCGCATGCCGGTGAATACCATCGCCATGCCGTGCTCGTCGGCGGCGGCGATCACCTCGGCGTCGCGCATGCTGCCGCCCGGCTGGATCACCGCGGTGATGCCCACGGCAGCCGCGTTGTCGATGCCGTCGCGGAAAGGGAAAAAGGCGTCGGACGCCATGACGGCCCCCTTCACCTCGAGCCCCGCGTGCTCGGCCTTGATGGCGGCGATGCGGGCGGAGTTGACCCGGCTCATCTGGCCGGCCCCCACGCCGATGGTCATATTGCCCTTGCCGTAGACAATGGCGTTGGACTTGACGAACTTGGCCACGCGCCAGGCAAAGAGCAGGTCCTTCATTTCCTGCTCGGTGGGCTGCCGCGTGGTCACGACCTTCAGCTCGGCGTACAGGTCGAGATCGGTATCCTGCACCAGGATGCCGCCATTCACCCGCTTCAGATCGAGGCGCGGCTGCTGCTTCTCCGGCCAGGTGCCGCACTCCAGGAGACGCACGTTCTTCTTGGCGGCAACAACTTCCGTGGCCTCCGGCGTGACTGTGGGAGCGATGATGACCTCCACGAACTGGCGGTCGCAGATTGCCCGCGCCGTGTCGGCGTCCAGTTCCCGGTTAAAGGCGATGATGCCCCCGAAGGCCGATTCGGGGTCGGTGGCATAGGCCCGGTCGTAGGCCTCCAGCAGCGTCCCGCCCACGGCCACGCCGCAGGGGTTGGCATGCTTCACGATGACGCAGGCGGGGCCTTCGGCGAACTGCTTCACGCACTCCAGGGCAGCGTCGGTATCGGCGATGTTGTTGTAGGAAAGCTCCTTGCCCTGGAGCTGGCGGGAAGTGGCAACGGACGCCTCCTTCACCTGGCGCTCAACATAAAAGGCGGCCCCCTGATGGGGGTTCTCGCCGTAGCGCATCTCCTGGGCCTTTCTGAACTGAAGCGTGACGGTGTCGGGATAGGCGGCGACCCCTTCGCCGGTCCGGGCGCCGAGCCAGTTGGAAATGGCGCCGTCATAGGCTGCGGTGTGCTGGTAGACTTTCACCGCCAGGCGGAAGTTGGTCTCCCGGGACACGGCGCCGCCGGATGCCTTCATCTCATCGAGAACCGGCCGATAGTCCACCGGATCCACGAGCACGGTCACGTCGGCGTTGTTCTTGGCCGCGGAGCGGAGCATGGTGGGACCGCCGATATCGATGTTCTCGATGGCATCTTCCAGGGTGCAGTCGGGCTTGGCCACGGTGGCCTCGAAGGGGTAGAGGTTCACCACCACCAGGTCGATGGGCTCGATGCCGTGCGCCTTCATGGTTGCCACATGGTCTGGGTTGGAGCGCATTCCCAGAAGGCCCCCGTGGACCTTGGGGTGAAGCGTCTTGACCCGGCCGTCGAGCATCTCCGGAAAGCCGGTAAAATCGGAGACGTCCTTGACCGCGAGTCCCGCGTCGCGGAGAAGCTTTGCGGTACCGCCGGTGGAGAGGATCTCCACGCCGTAGCCGGCCAGTTCCCGGGCGAAATCGAGGATGCCGGTCTTGTCCGAGACGCTGATGAGCGCACGTGTTATCTTTGCCATGGTTTACCCCTTTGACATGAGCTGAGATCACCACGGAGCTCCGTGGCGGATGTTAGCGAGACGGGAAGTCGATGTGCTTCAGAAAGTGTTTCTCAAAGGCAGGCGTACCCGAGAGGGGGATCACCCGGAGCGCCCGGGCCAGTCGATCAACGGCCTCGAACCCCTCCGGGGAGGTCAGTGCTCTTTCGACACCGGCCAGGGCACCCTCCCGGACGAAACGGGTCGTTTGTACCATCTTTTCCGTGAAAATTCCAATGAATTTTAGGCTCCGGGGTGAGAGAACCGCGCCGAAAGAGCCGGTCAGAACAACCTCTTCAATATCCTCACACCGGATGCTGGCCCGTTCGCACAGGACCTCCATGCCGGCGCGGATTGCCCCCTTGGCGAGCTGCACCTGGCGGATATCTTCCTGGGAGAGATAGATGGTCCGCGCCGCATCCCGATGAAGGATGAATGCTGGCTCCCCGCCCACCGTCCCCATGCGGGCGCCGACGGGTGACGCGATCTCTTCCGGCGGCAGAAGGCGGCCGGTGGAGTCCAGAAGCCCCACTTCCAGCAGGAGCGCAACCGTGTCCAGCACCGCAGAACCGCAAACACCGAGGGGCTGGCCGCCTCCGATCGTCGTGACGCGCACGCGGTCTCCATCCCGGACGATGCCATTCACGGCCCCCGGCAGGGCAGCCATGCCGCAGGCGAGCCCTCCCCCCTCGAAGGCGGGACCGGCGGCGGCCGACGTGCCCAGTAGCACATCACCGCACTGGAGAACCATCTCGCCATTGGTTCCCATGTCCAGAAACAGACGGGGACCAGGGCACGGGGCACACACATCGGGAACACCGAACAGGAAGGCTACCATGTCGCCGCCCACAAAGCCGCCCGGCAGCGGGAAGAGCGCGACCCGGCCGGACAGGTCCCACCCCAGGTCTGCCGCGGGAATATTCGTGGAGGTCGAGAACAGCGGACGGTAGGGGGGGTATGCCAGCCGGACCACGGGGAGCCCGAGCAGGAGGTGTTCCATGGCAGGGTTGCCGGCCACGGCCACCATGCGCAGGCGATCCCGTGCCTCGCCGGCGCTGTCGAGCAGACGGGCCGCGAGGCGGTACAACTCCTCCCTGACCAACGCGGCCATGCGTTGCAGCGCCTCACCGGAACGACAGGCGGCATCGAGCCGCGAGACCACGTCGGCGCCGAATTCCCGCTGGGGGTTCAGGGCCCCGGCGGACGCCAGCCTTTCTCCGGAGGACAGATCGATCAGCGAAGCGGCAAGGGTGGTGGTGCCCAGGTCAACGGCAATACCGAGGCCTGGATCAACGTTGGAGTCAGACGACGTCAACGGCGCACTCCCCGGCGGGGAGGACCTCCCCCACCTCCAGGGCAAACAGCCCCCGGTCGCCGGCCGCAGCGAGGAACCGGCCGGCGGAGGACGGAGACAAGGACAGGAGGAGCCCCCCCGATGTCTGGGGATCGAAGAGGGGAAGAAGCCGGTCGTCGTCGCTGCGGGGCGCACCGACAAAGGGTGCATAGTGATCCCTGTTGCGATAGCAGCCGGCCGGCACGAGCCCGTCGGCCACCAGGCCCATGACGCCGTCCAGCACCGGCACCTGTTCCAGGTGAAGACGCAGGGTCACTCCTGCCCCCCGAGCCACCTCGCAGGCGTGTCCGACCAGGCCGAAACCGGTCACGTCGGTACAGGCGGAGGCCCCGCACTCGAGCATGAGCCCCGCGGCTTCGGCGTTCAGCATGGTCATCCAGCGGATGGCTTCGGCCGTGAGCGCAGCCGGTGCCATGTCGGCCTTGATCGCCGTCGAGACGATGCCGGTGCCGAGCGGCTTGGTGAGCACCAGCCGGTCGCCGGCACGTGCAGTGGCATTGCGCACCACGCGCGACGGACTGATGAGTCCCGTCACGGCCAGGCCGTACTTGAGCTCGTCGTCCTCCACCGTATGGCCGCCCACGAGACAGGCCCCCGCCTCGCGCAGGGCGTCGTGCCCGCCGGCCAGAATGGCGGAAAGGACCGACCCCGGCAGCGCGCACGCCGGGAAGAAGACGAGGTTCATGGCCGTGACCGGCCGCCCGCCCATGGCAAAGACATCCGACAGGGCATTGGCCGCCGCGATCCGGCCGAAGGTGTAGGGATCATCCACCAGGGGGGTGATGATATCCACCGTCTCCACCAGGGCGAGCCCCTCCCCTATCCGGTACACCCCCGCGTCGTCGGCGGTTTCCGGCCCCACCAGCAGATTCGGATCACCGTCCCGAACCATGCCGCTCAGCGCTTGTTCCAGGCCCGCCGGGCCCAGCTTTGCCGCTCAGCCGGCTGCTTTGACGAGCGATGTCAGCTTGATGCCTTCGGTCATCGGAGTTTCCCTTCTCTCACCTGTGCCTGATCGACGGGTTGAGGTAGATGCGCGGCACCCGCTTGCTGATGCCGCAGAAAATTTCGTAGGGGATGGTACCGGCCCACTCGGCAAGTTCTTCGGCACGGACGCAGTTTCCCTCCCGGTCGCACCCCAGGAGCGTCACCTCGTCGCCAACGGTCACGCCGGAGACGTGGGTCACGTCGGCCATGATCCAGTCCATGCAGACGGTGCCCACGACCGGAGCGCGCCGGCCGCGCACGACAACCTCCCCGCGGTTGGTGAGAGAACGGCTGTAACCGTCGGCGTAGCCGACCGGAATACTGGCCACGAGTCGCCGGTCGGGGGCGGTGAAGCGGCGGGCGTAACTGATGCTTGTGCCCGGTTCCACCCACTTGAGCATGGCGATGGAGCTACGCAGGCGCATGATGGGCTTGAGCGCCATCTTCCCCTCGAAGTCGCCGGAAGGGAGCGCGCCGTAGAGGACGATTCCGGGCCGGACGAGGTTGCAGAACGGTAGGTCCATCCCGAAGGCTGCCGCGCTGTTGGCGATATGGACATAGCGCGGCTCGAACCCCTCGTGGCGGGCCGCCGCGACCGCCGCGGCAAACCGGCTCGCCTGGAGATCGGAGTAGCGCCGACCATCCTCGTCGAGTTCGTCGGCGGAGGCGAAGTGGGAGATGATCCCCTCCAGGTCCAGGTGCCTCAACTCCCGCAGGGCGCGAAAAAAGGCCGACGCCTCCTCGTGGGGGATGCCGAGGCGCCCCATGCCGGTATCGATCTTCGCATGGACCCTGGCCCGGCGATACAGGCGACCGGCCGCATCGTCCAGAACCCGCGCCTGCTCCAGGCTGAACAGGGCCGTGGACAGATTGAACCCGACACACTTGCGTTCCTGGCCGGGATAAACCCCTCCCAGGATCAGGACGGGACGATCGATGCCGCTCTTGCGCAGTTGAATTCCCTCGGCCAGAAAGGCAACGCCGAAGGCGGTCACGCCCATGGCCTCCAACTCGCGGGCGATATCCATGAAACCGTGACCGTAGGCGTCGGCCTTGACTACCGCCAGGATGCCGCACCCCCGGGGAATCGTACGGACGACAAGGTCGTAGTTGTGGCGAAGGGCGGCGAGATCGACTTCAGCAATGGTGGGCCGGCTGTCCATGCCCCTTTAGGTACCACTTCTCACCCCGCCTGTAAAGGATGAAAACCTGCGCCTTCACGCCCGGCAAATCCATGTTAATTCCGTTGACTTGTGGGGGATTATCGTTTAGCTTTGTTTACATCATAGTCTGCTGGGGGAGTTCCTGGGAACTGAGACGGGCCACGCCCGAACCCTTTGAACCTGATCCGGTTTATACCGGCGTAGGGAAGCGGCCAGAAACAATCATCCGTACGTCTTTTCTGGAACCGCGATTTTGCCGTCGCGGTTTTTTTTTGAGGAGATTTCCTTCCATGGCCTCTAACGGTCACACGCTTCGGCTCGTCATCAACCGGGACAAGCACGACTCGGTCATCCGGGGGCTCTACCTGGTGACCGACCACGACGACAACCTCATCACGCGCGTTGAGGCGGCCATCGACGGCGGCGCCCGGGTGGTCCAGTACCGCAACAAGAATCAGGACCGGGAGAGCCGGCTCGCCCTCGGTCTTGAGTTGCGGGAGCTGTGCCGCAGGCGGAGCATCCTCTTCATCGTGAACGACGATCTGGAGATGGCCGTGAGCCTCAAGGCCGACGGTCTCCACCTGGGCCAGGGGGACGGCGACCCCCGCGAAGCGCGACGCGTTCTCGGTCCCGGCAAGATCATCGGCGTGTCCACCCACACCCTGAGCGAAGCACTGGAGGCCCAGGCGGCCGGAGTGGACTACATCGGTCTCGGCGCCATGTTCCCCTCCCGGAGCAAGGAGGTCGAGCATGTGGCCGGACCGGAGCTGCTTGCGGCCATCCGGAACTCCATCAGCATCCCCATTGTCGCCATCGGCGGCATTACCCGCGATAACGGCGCCAGCGTCATCGACGCCGGTGCCGATGCCGTGGCAGTCATATCGGCAGTCCTGTCCCATCCCGACCCGGCCCTGGCGGCCACCGAGATAGCCCTGCTCTTCAACCGGCGCGCACCGCTTCCGCGCGGCTCCGTCCTTACCGTGGCCGGCAGCGATTCGGGGGGGGGCGCGGGCATCCAGGCAGATCTGAAAACCGTCACCCTGCTCGGTAGCTACGGTTCGTCGGTCCTCACGGCCCTGACAGCCCAGAACACCCGGGGGGTCAGCGGCATCCACGGCGTACCGCCGGCGTTCGTTGCCGACCAGCTCGACGCGGTCTTCTCCGACATTCCCGTGGATGTGGTCAAGACCGGCATGCTCTTCTCGGCGGAAACCACCGCCGCCATCGCCTCGAAGCTTGTCGAGTACCGGCGGCGAATGGTAGTGGTCGATCCCGTTATGGTGGCCAAGGGGGGGGCGAATCTGATCGACCGCGGAGCGGTAAGCGTGCTCAAGGAGCGGCTCTTTCCTCTCGCCTACCTGGTTACCCCCAACATACCCGAGGCCGAGCGGCTCACCGGCGCAAGCATCTCCGACGAAGAGTCGATGCGGGAGGCGGCCCGCCGCCTGCACCGGCTGGGGGCGCGCAACGTTCTCATCAAGGGCGGCCACCTGCTGGCCGGCGACTCGGTGGACATCCTCTTCGACGGGGCCGCCTTCCACCGCTTCGCCTCACCGCGAATCCTCTCGAAAAACACTCACGGCACCGGCTGTACCTTCTCCTCGGCCATTGCCGCCTATCTGGCCCAGGGCGACCCCCTGCGCGAAGCGATCGCTCGGGCCAAACGCTACATCACCGCTGCCATCCGCCTTGCCCAGCCCCTGGGACGCGGACACGGACCGGTCAACCATATCCTCGCCGCGGAGGACGTCAGGGACCGGTGATCGGGGACCGGCAGAAATCACCCGGATAACGACCAAGGAGTATCGACACATGGCTATGACGCAACTGGAATACGCCCGCAACGGTATCATCACCGACAAGATGAAAGAGGCCGCCCTGGCCGAAGGGGTATCGCCCGAATTCATCAGGGTGGGCATTGCCGACGGGACCATCATCATCTGCCACAACAACAAGCACCACAACGGCCGCCCCCTGGCCGTGGGCACAGGGCTGCGGACCAAGGTCAATGCGAACATCGGCACCTCCGCCGACGACACGGATATCACCAAGGAGCTTGAGAAGGCCCGGGTGGCGGTTCGCCACGGCGCCGACGCCATCATGGATCTTTCCACCGGCGGACCGGTGGACGAAATCCGCCGCGCGATCATCGCCGAGACCAATGCCTGCATCGGCAGCGTCCCCCTCTACCAGGCGGCCCTCGATGCGGTCAGAACCAAGAAAAAGGCCATCGTCGACATGACCGTGGACGATATCTTCGAGGGAATCATCAAGCATGCCGAGGACGGGGTCGACTTCATCACCGTCCACTGCGGCGTGACCCGCGCCACGGTCGAGCGCATGAAGAACGAGGGACGCATCATGGACGTGGTCTCCCGCGGCGGCGCCTTCACCGTGGAGTGGATGACCTACAACAACGCCGAAAACCCTCTCTTCGAGCACTTTGACCGGCTGCTCGACATCGTCAAGGCATATGACATGACCCTGTCGCTGGGGGACGGCTTCCGCCCCGGCTGCCTCGCGGATGCCACTGACCGGGCCCAGATCCACGAGTTGATCCTTCTGGGCGAGCTGACCCAGCGGGCCCAGGACGTGGGGGTTCAGGTCATGATCGAAGGCCCCGGGCACGTGCCCCTCAACCAGATCGAAGCGAACATTCTCCTCCAGAAGCGGCTCTGCCACGGCGCTCCCTTCTACGTCCTCGGGCCGCTGGTAACCGATATCGCTCCCGGCTACGACCACATCACCTGCGCCATTGGCGGCGCCATCGCCGCGGCGGCCGGGGCCGACTTCCTCTGCTACGTGACGCCGAGCGAGCATCTGCGACTGCCGAGCGTGGAAGACGTCCGCGAGGGGGTCATCGCCTCCCGCATCGCCGCCCATGCCGCCGATATCGCCAAAGGGGTCAAGGGGGCCATGGCCAAGGACATTGCCATGGCCAAATGCCGCAAGAAACTGGACTGGGAAGGGCAATTCGAACAGGCCCTCGACCCGGAAAAAGCCCGGCGCATGCGCGCCGAGTCGGGCGTGGCCGAGCACGGCGCCTGCACCATGTGCGGCGAGTTCTGCGCCTACAAGGTGATGGACGACGCCATGGAAAAACAGCGGACGGCAACCCTCTAGCGACCGGGATTACTTATTGACACCATCCGCCAGTTAGGTTAAATACTGATGTCTCTTCATTGCAGACGCTCCATTCCATGGCAGGCCGCCGGCTTCCGATGAAATGCAGCCGCCTGATCGGGGACATAACACAGTTAGCAGCACAGGCCACCGTAGCTCAGTCGGTAGAGCAGCTGATTCGTAATCAGCAGGTCGTCCGTTCAAGTCGGATCGGTGGCTCCAGTAATACAAATGGGGCTACGGCACGCGCCGCAGCCCCATTTGCGCTTTCCGGCCCGGACTCAGCCAATGCCGATGCGCCGCCCCGCCAAACATTTTACTGGAAATCGAGCAGCGGATATGTATAATTAGACCTTCCTCACCATCCGCAGCCCACCCCATCCTCCAGCAGTATCAGAAACGGACCGTTCGTCTTCCTTCCTGGCGGGATGAATCTCTTTATGCGGGTCATTGACGGAAGCGAACCAGCTCGAAAGGAGATCCCCGTGCGTTTGGACAGATGCATTCTCTTCGCGAGACAGGCCATGGCAGCAACGGCAGGCACCGCGTTGTTACTTGCAGCACCCGTGCAGGCAATGGTTTCGGCGCCCCCGCAGGATTACCTGACGGTGGAGGCACACGAGGCCTCTCCGGCCGAACGGACGCTCGCCCCCCTCTTCTCCCCCTCGTTCCAGTACCGGGATATTACGGTTACCACAGAGGGAGACCGCCGTCTCGTGACCATCACTTCAGACCGGGGAATTACCAGCAGAAACGTGCGCAAACTGAATGAAAGCCTGATTTCCCGGGGTATCAGCATCTACGGCGCCGCCTACTATGGCGACTTCGCATGGGATCGGACCATCCTGGACGCGGCAATCACCATGACGCGAAAGGTGGAAGGCGAACCGGATACCATTGAAATCTCCGACGGCACGGTCCGGGACATCAAGACCAACAAACCTCTTGTTCCGCTTACGGCGGCGGTTTATGAGCTTCACATCCCCGTGAGTACCGGTTTTGCCACCTCATGGAAAAAACAGCGAATCATTCCCGCCGTCGACATTCCCGCCCCTGAGCCGCGGACCGGCCGATTTCCAGGCTCCCGCGTGTTTCAGATCCGCGAAAATGAGGCTCTGCGGCGTAACGTGCTCTACGCGGTAAAGGGAGAACTGCGGGAGGTGGAACAATTCTTCGACCGGAAGCTCAAAGAGATTCACCGGACCGTGATCGTGGCCGGGGATGTTGAGGGGATGCCGGCGCCCGCCGAGGTTTTCGGCATCAAGACATCGGCACAGGTCATCGTTCTGTCGGGGTACTCTTACGTCAACAAGAAACTTGTCTCCACCGAGGTTACCCTGCGCCGCGCCGGCGACCCCAACCTCTCGGACTACATAGAGATTGAGGTGGTGGAGACTTCACCCGACGAGGGTTATTCCCAGACGGCGGGGTCCTGGCGGTAGTACGAACGCAACAATTTGTAGAGCCCCGGATGACGGGCCTTCAACTCGCCGGGCATCTCGAAAAAACTCTCGGTCGCCACTGCGAAAAATTCCGCAGGGCTTTCGGCCCCGTAGGGGTCGAGAAACGTCCAGCGGCCGGCTTCGTCATCGTCGATCAGGCGCCGGTATTCCTGTTCCAGGATTTCACGCCAGGGTGACTGCTCGGGTTCGTTGGGCAGAAAGCCGTCATAGTCGGTGAGCCGGTCCTCGTGATCAAGCTGGTGGGCGAATTCATGGAACACCACATTGAACCCGTCATCGGGTGACTGGGCGTCCAGCACCACATCCTTCCAGGAAAGAACAACGGTCCCCAACTCCCATGACTCGCCCACCCGGGGCTCGGGCCCCTCGGTGACCACCCCTCCCTCGTCCCAGCGCTGCCGCTGGCCGACGTATTCATCGGGATAGATGACGATCGATGAAAGGTGGGGGTAGTAATCGCCGGGTCGATGAAGAATGAGCAGGCAGGCAAGGGCGGCAACAGTGACCTTTATCTCGTCGGTTACCCTGATGCCGCCGCAGCCCTCGAAACTCTTTTCTGCCACGAATACCTGCACATGCCGCAACAGCTCCTGTCGGTCGTCTGCGCAAAGATGACCGTAGAACGGCACGTTGCGTTCAACGATTTCCAGCCACCGGGGTGGGAACCCGCCTCTCCGCAACCTTTTTCTCCGCCATCGCGCAAACAGGCCCATCAGCTCCGCCACCACCCACACAGACAAGCCATCGCGTCACCGGTTGCCACGAGGCTTAGACGCCGAAACAGGTTTCTTGCTGGAGCGAGGACGGTTGCGCTCCGTCGTCTCCAGCAGGGCCGCCCGCATGAGATCGACCCGATAGCCGGCCGTGCGCGCCATTGCCGTCAGGCGCGCCGCCTCGCGAGCACGCATCGCTGGGGTGCCGGCATGCCCGCCCGGTTGTTTCGAAACGGCGGCATCCCGGCCTGCGAGGGACAGAATCCACCCCACCAGGGTTTCGAACAGCTCCTGAACGAACCAGTCGACACCCCCGCTACGGTGGACGCCGAGAAGACGGGCTGCCCCGCGGTCGGCAAAAAGTCGCGCCAGGCAGCTGTCCAGCTCCTCTGGGGTGTCGAGGCGCTCCTCTCCCAGATCCAGGAGCATTTCGACCAGGAGGACAGCCCAATCCGCGCGCGACGCCTCAATGCCGCCGCTATCGCCTGCTGCGCAAAGGATGCCGGCCAGAGCGCGTCGCAGCCCCAGGGCCACAAACCATTCAGCGGAACGGGCGCGGTAGCCTTCAGCGCCGGCAAGTCGACCCGCTTCGCCGACAACCGCGAGGCAACCACGGATCAATTGGTCCAGCGAGGCGCCACCGGTAGCGGCACAGGTGCCGGGGCCATGCTCGTCCATCTCTCCCGGTCTGACTGCGCCCGGACTCACCCGCAGAGCCAACCGGGCCATGATCGTGTCAGCCACGGCCTCCGCCTCGCCTGACGCCCCTGTCTCCCGGGCCAGCTCCGTCAGGAACGCCATGAGCTTCTCACGGAACGCCGCCGTCACCTTCCGGCACGCCGCGGTCACCCTGCCGGGGGAGGAGAGGACGTCAAGCACCGCTGGTTCGTCCCAGAGGTCGATGAAACGCGCCACGAGCGTCCCATGGCGAACGAGCTTTACCTCCTCGTCGATGCTCGGCACCCCGCCTCCATTCAACCGATGGCAGAGGTGCCCCCAGGTTTCGAAATCGTCATCACGGATTTCTCTGAAATCGAGAAACACGTGGAACTCGTACGGCTCCAGGCAAACGAACAGCCCCTCCCTGCAAAGCTCGCGGCCGTTTCGCAGGTATTCGAGCCCCGCCGCGTGGTCGCGGAACGCGTAGTAGTGCCGGCCATCGTCGTAGAAGCCGAGGGCCGTCCCCAAGTCGATCTGAACGGGCGTAGTGTCGCCAGTTTCGGGGTTGGCGACCTTGGCGCATGAACTCCTGACCCAGCCGGAAGTGGCGGCAAACCGGTTGTGAAAGACAACGAGCGCCCGATCGTCTCCCCGGCGGTTGGAGTAGGCGAACACATCCTCGTTTACCGCTCCGTTCACGAAAAAGTCATAGAGCACGAAGTTGCCCGACCCGGAGAAAAGGGGACGGCGGCGCATGAGCGGGAATATCCACCGTTCGTGTCCGGACACCAAATGCTCGTCCACCGGCTCGTCCCAGTAGGCGCGCCGGTACTCCATGCCGTACTTCTCGTGGAATCCCTCAACCTGTCCGTGGCCGAGCATGGGAAGTCCCGGCATGGTGACCAGCAGCACCGCGGCACCGAAGTACTTTCCCTCCTTACCGAACTGCTCTACGGCGGTCCGCTCGTCGGGGTTGTTCATGAAGTTCACGAACCGCTGGAGAATACGGTGATCATAGGCCAGTACATTCTTGATGGTCTGGCGGTACTTGGCGTTCTCCTCCATCTTGAGCATGTTCATGAAGGCGCTGTTGTACACCCGATGCATGCCGAGGGTCCGGACGAAGTATCCCTCCATCAGCCAGAAAGCCTCGGCCAGCAGCAGGGTATCGGGCGCTTCGGCGGCAACCCGGTCCACCACCTGACGCCAGAACTCCTCGGGCATAGCGGAATCAAAAGCGGCCCTGGTCATGCCGTGCTCGGCCCGGGAAGGGACCCCGCTGTGACCCGGCTGGGGAAACCAGAGGCGCTGGTAGTGGCGCTTGGCCAGGGTCATGGCCGCGTCGAACCGGATAATGGGAAAGTTGTGGGCCACATGGAGAATGGTCCGGATCACCGCCTCGCGCACTTCCGGCTTGAGGTAGTCCAGTTGGGCCGTGTCGTTCCAGGGGGTGCTCGTGCCGTCGTTGCCGTGGTAAACGTAGCGGGTGGCCCCATCCCGATGATCGTACAGCTTGAAGACGACGGCGGCGTCGGTGCGGTCCCAGTAGCCGTCCTCGATGTGAACGCTCACCTCCGGCGAGCCGGAGAGATCGGGACCGGTGAAGCGATACGTGGGATAGGGGGGGTGGTCGAGCTGGATGAACCAGTCAGGGTGCTCCACGATCCACTTTGAGTAGATGCCGGTGTGGTTGGGGACCATGTCGCTGGCAAGGCGGATGCCGCGGCGCAACGCCCGTTCCTTCAGGTCGTGGAGCGCGTCCCATCCTCCCAGGTCGTCGGCAATCCGATAGTCGAAGAGTGAATACGCAGACGCGATGGCGTCGACGTTGCCGGAGCGGTGCTTGATGGCGCGCGAGGCGCTGGAGCGCTCCCATATGCCGATGAGCCAAAGTCCCGTGACGCCCCAACCGGCCAGCTTGTCGAGTTCCGCGTCGGGAACCTGGTCCAGGCGGGTGATCTCGCGGCCGTACCAACGGGACAACTGCCCGAGCCACACGTAGACCATCTTTGCAATGAGGACCACGTTCGGCATCCAGTCCACGTCGGGGGAGAACCGCTCGGGCTCCGGATAGTGGTCGTCAGGGCCGGCGGCCCCTGCCCCGGCCCCGGGTCCGAACCTGAGAACCTGCGGGGGCCCGGCGCCTCCCCAGTGTGCGCGGGTCTCTTCCTCAAGGATGCCAAAGGCGATGGCGAGATCCTCCACGAGCTCGGACGGCAGAAAGGCCCCCCAATGCTCCCGGACAAATGACAGTTGCCCCGTCAGGGAGTCGGGAGCCGCCTTGAGGGGGGCACGCAGCAGTTCGGGAAGGGGCAGGCCGAGTCCCGGCACGTGAGGAAACGCTCCAAACGTGCCCTCGACCGACTCCATAACGCGTCGGTAGGGAGAAACGGCTGCCAGCTCGCCGTCGTCAAACAGGTGGCGGAAGGTATCGATCGCACGGTTTTCCGACGCCACCCGCAGGAGCAGGAGCTCGGTCGCCACATGGCAACGCCGTTGATCGCGGTATGCGGCAACGTCCAGAAAGCGATCGGGGCTCTCTCCGCCAAGAAGCACCGCGGCAGGAGGGAAAAGTCCCACAAAGCTCCGCTCAACCGCCTCGACAGCATCTTCGCCGCAGACGGCCCCGGCCGCTCCCAGTGACGACAGAAGCGCTCCCGGCAGTCCCTTTTCATCGTAGAGGGCGACCATGCCGCGCAACGCCCGAAGCAAGAGCGTATAGAGGTTAAGGGCTCCGGCGGAGACCTGCCGCCCCTTCGCTTCAGAAGCGACATCAAGACGCTCTGCGATCCGGCGCAGGAACAGAATGCGCCCCCCTGATGGCGGAAGCCCCTTGGCTGCCGTTTCCAGGTCAAGACGTTGCCACGCCCGGCCGGACATGTGCAGTTCAAAGGGGAAATAGAGTTCTCTACGTTTCGTTCCGGTCATTACCACCTCGTGAAGCGCCTCGTTGCTCTTCCTGCCGCTCAGGCCAACCATTCCACATCATACATACTATTCCCGCCGGTGTCACCTCCGGAGACTCCCGACCCGGAGTCACAAGCAGCTTGACTATTAATGTCCCACACATTAATCTTCTGTTAATACAATTTTTACAGTCACTTCACAGCAACTCCGTCAGATAATCGGGAACCGCTGCCGTGCGCCTGAGCCTTCTCGCCAAATTCACGATTGCCACCAGCTTCGTACTCCTCGTCACCATGGGGCTCTTTGCCTATATCAACGTGGAGCAGCTGGAGAAACTCCTCTTTGAAGAGGCGGTTTCCGACGCCGACAAGCTCAGCGAAACGATCATCCGCACCACCCACTACCACATGCTCGAAGACAACCGCGAGCGCGCCTATCAGATCATCAACGAGGTGGGGAGTCAGAAGGGAATCACCCAGCGGATCAGAATGATCAACAAGTTCGGCCAGGTGACTCATTCGACGGACCAGAGGGAAATCGGCTATTTCCTGGACAAAAAGGCCGAGGCTTGCAACATGTGCCATTCGGGGCCCTCGCCCCTGGTCCATGCCACCACCATGAACCGCAGCCGCCTCTTCACCGACAGGGAGGGAAAACAGGTTCTCGGCCTTGCAAAGGCCATCTACAACGACGAACGCTGCTTTACCGCCCCCTGCCACTATCACCCGAAGGAGGCGAAAGTCCTTGGAGTCCTTGACGTTATCGTCTCCCTCGACCCCATGCACCAGAAGGTCTATGCCTACCGCAACGAGATAATCGTGCTGACGGTGCTGCAGATCACGCTCATCGCCCTCTGCCTGACCTTTTTCACCCAGCGCTTCGTCAACAGACCGGTACGGCAGCTAGTCAGGCTTACCCAGCAGGTTGGCGAAGGAGATCTGGATACTCGGGTGACGCTGTCGTCCCATGACGAGCTGGGAGACTTGGCATCGGCCTTCAACTCTATGACCGTCAACCTCAAGAAGGTTCATGGCGAGCTTGAGGATTGGGGCAAAAACCTGGAGGTAAAAGTTGAGGAGCGGACCCAGGAGCTCAAGAACATTCAGGCCCAGCTCGTCCATTCCGAAAAACTTGCCTCCCTGGGAGAACTGGTGGCCGGCATTGCCCACGAAATCAACAACCCCCTGACCGGCATCCTGGTCTTCGCGTCGCTCATGGCCAGCGACAAAAAACTTGATCCATCGCTCAAGGCTGACCTGGACCTGATCGTCAAGGAGACCCAGCGCTGTGCCAAAATCGTCAAGGGGCTCCTCGATTTCTCAAGGGAGTCGATCCCGCAGAAAAAACCCTCTTCCATCAATGCCATCATGGATGCCACACTGACCCTGGTGGTACACCAGTCATGCTTCCACGACATCACCGTCGTTAAAGAGTACAACCCGGACATACCGGAAATGCTCCTTGACCCCCACCAGATTGAGCAGGTATTCATCAACCTCCTCCTAAACGCCTGCCACGCCATTGCCGGCTCGGGAGAAGTACGCATCAGGACGGGGCTTGATCACGTGAATGACGAGGTCAGCGTTGCAATTACCGATACAGGCTGTGGTATCCCCGAAGAAATAATCGGCAAGATATTCGACCCCTTCTTTACCACCAAGGAAACCAAGGGGACGGGGCTGGGCCTTTCGGTTTCTTACGGGATCATCGAGGGGCACGGCGGCAGGATCGATGTGCAGAGTACCCTGGGAGCGGGGACCACGTTCACCGTGCGCCTTCCCCTACTCCACGAGGCTCCCCTCGAAGCCGCAGCAGCCGGCCAGCGACAGGAAAGCTCCTGAGCCGACTGCGGTACGGACATCAAGACAACCTTGAAATACAAAAAGGGGCACCTGCGCGTGTGCCCCTTTTTGTATTTATGCCGGTACGCCGAGATGTTCAGTTCGTCATCTGGTTACGAACAGAAATCCGGAGCTTCTTGAGCAATGCCTGAAAATTGGGACGCAACATCCCCGTCTCTTCGGCGGCCCTGGTAATGTTCCAGTTGTTGCGCTTGAGCGCCTGAAGCACGAACGCCTTCTCTATGGGCTCCACGGCCCGTTCCCGTATCTGGCGCTTTGTCTCCTTGAGCTCTTCCACGTTCTGGGGCACATAGCCGCCAACCCCGGCCTGGCTGTCCGTAGCGATGCGAAGCTCCAGGTCTTCTTTCTGAATCAGGTCCCCCTCTGCGAGGACAACGGCCCGTTCGATGATGTTCTCAAGCTCCCGTACGTTGCCCGGGAAGGCATAGTCTTCCAGAAGGGCCAGGGCATCAGGGGCGAGCCCGCGGATATCCCGCCCCATCTCCTCGGAAAAGGTGGCAAGAAAGTGCCCGATGAGGAGGTGGAGATCCCCCTTGCGCTCCCGTAGGGGCGGTAGATCAATGGGAATGATGTTGAGCCGGAAGAAGAGGTCCTCCCGGAAAGTCCCTTGGGAGACGAGACTGCGCAAATTCTTGTTGGTGGCGGCCACGAGCCGGATGTCGATGGGAATCGGCTGGGTACCGCCGATGGGGGTAATCTCCCGCTCCTGCAGCACCCGCAGCAGTTTTGCCTGAGTGGTGAGACTGATATTGGAGATTTCGTCCAAAAAGAGCGTGCCACCGTCGGCCACCTTGAACAAGCCGGTTTTGGTCTGGATGGCCCCGGTGAACGAGCCCTTGACGTGGCCGAACAGCTCGCTTTCCAGAAGGTTTTCAACAAGGGAGGTGCAGTCCACCGCCACAAAGGGGTTGTCGCGACGGTGACTGTTGTTGTGGACGGCCCGGGCCACCAGTTCTTTGCCGGTGCCGCTTTCACCGGTAATGAGAACGGTGCTGTCGGTGGGAGCAACCTGGATGATGCGGCGGTAAACCTTCTGCATCTCCTTGCTCTCTCCCACGAAAATATCGAAACCGTGGTGCTCGCCCAGCTCCTTTTTCAGAAAGATGTTCTCGAGCAGTACTGCTCGCTGCTCGAGGGCTTTCCTCACTTTCTCCGTAATCTGGTCAGGGGTAAAAGGTTTCGCGATATAGTCGAAGGCTCCGTTTTTCATAGCCTCGACCGCGGTATCGACAGTGGAGAATCCGGTAATGATGATGACGGGAACTTCGGGCTGCAGGACCTTGATGGCTTTGAGAACTTCCATGCCGCTCATGCCGGGCATTTTAAGGTCAGTAATAACCAGACCGTAGTTCTCATCCTGCAGTCTCTCCAGGGCAATCTGTCCGCTGGCGGAGGTCTCCACGTGGTAACCCTCCTTTTCGAGGATCCTCCGCAGCCCCTCCCGGATAATCGCTTCATCATCAACTACAAGTACATCAATGTTTTCCATCCGCCACCATCCCCTTTCCGTTGCCGCCCCTACCCCATTTATTCATGAGAACAGCGACTGAACTCTATGGCTCCAGACAGATTAACCCCCTGACAAATAAAGGTAAATATTAGTTGTTTTTAAATTACATCAATCAGGAGGGGAAGTCAAACTCATTGACGATGCACAGGTTAAAAGAGATGCATACACCTTTCACCAATAGCTCGCATTTTCAACATGTTACACTACAAACCAACTGTATATTTTTTTATACACGGCCCCCGGAGCCGATAATATCCGCAACTTCAACCAGTTACACAACACGCAATCTCGCAGCGGGCCAGACACCATTGGCTACCCTGTATAGGGCAACCATACAGTCCTCGCCGGTTCGACACGTCTCGCACCATTCAGGCCCGCAAAATACCGCTGTCATTTCAGTGCAATAGAAAATTTTAATAAATAAAACTCATACTGGCATGCCGGGTGCACTATCTGAAATCAAAAGGCTCACATCTCCGGGTCAGGGAGGATTGATATGAAAACGACGTCGAAAGCACTGATGGTAACTCTGGCAACGGCAGGGACAGTATGGGCGGCCAGCGGCGCGGAATCAGAAGCCAGCGGCCTGCTGGTAACCTTGTTTCTCGCATTCGGCGCACTGATCATCGTGTTCCAGCTCCTGCCGGGGCTCATGCTCTTCGGAGCTATGGTCAAGGGACTGTTTATCAGACCGGCGAAAGATATCGCCACCGGAACATCGGGCAACGAAACGGCGTAAGCGGCGCGGAACGAGCTGCCACAGCGAAGCCGACAGAGAGAGGGACGACCATGTTAGGACTTCTCATAGCGGACAATGATACGGAAGCTCGCAAGCAGATGGCTGATCTCTTCATTGAGGCGGGGTACAACGTCATCGTGACCAACTCGGCGGCCAACGCGATCTACGGAATCCTCAAGAGGGCGGCCCAGGTTGTCCTGATGGGGAGCGAGTTCGATGAGTTCAAGGCTGGCGAACTGGTCCCCCTGCTCAAAAAATGCAACCGTGACCTGACAATCATCCTGGTATCCGATGAGGCATCTTTGCCGACCATGAGGAAACTCCGCAAAGAAGGGATTTTCTATCACGCCCTGAAGCCCAGCAAACCGGAGGACAAGGAAGAAATACGCCAAGCCGTCCGCTGCGCGTTCGACAGCCTGCTCAGTTGCAGGCCGGCGCGATAGCGATCCGGTTCATCGACCAGAGCAACTTGATCATTAATAGCAGGAGCCATACAACTCGAAGGAGGAAACAGCTATGAAACCCACAACGATCACACAGGCAGCGGCACTTTGGCTCGGCAGCGTCGTACCGGCTCTGGCAGCCTCGGGAGCACGGGAAGACAACAGCGGCGTCTTCGTATGGATATTCCTCGGATTCTGCGCTCTCATCATCGTGGCGCAGCTGATGCCCGCCGTTCTCATGATGCTCGGCTTTGCCAAGGGACTCCAGAAAGAACCGACCATGGCCAAGGAAGAGGCACGCCACTAGCCAATCGGCGCGGGAGCGACACCTCCGCGCGCCACGGAGCCCGGCCGGTCCCCTGGGAGCCGGCCCCGACATCACTTAAGGAGGCACACGATGCGCACCCTACGGAAGACGGCAATTGTGCTGTCGCTCCTCGCGATACTCCCCGCCGCGGCTCTGGCTGAAGACAAAACGGCCGATGCCTGCCTCGGCTGCCACAGCAGTAAGGATATCGGGAAGAGCGGTTCCCACCTCTATATCGATGCCGCAAAATACAGCCGTACCACCCACGCCATCATCGGCTGCACCTCGTGTCATGACAGTGTCACAGCGAGCCACCCCGACGATGGCATCCGCCCCTCACGGGCTGCGTGCCGTGAATGCCATTCACCGATCGCCAAAGAATACACCGCGAGCCTCCACGCCAACAATGCCGGCTGCGCCGACTGCCATGATCCCCACGCAGTGAAGCCGCCCGCCCTGACCTCCGGCCGGGACATGAACGCCAAGTGCGCCAAGTGCCATGAGACGGCAAAGATGGTCGAGGTTCACAGCAAGTGGCTTCCCCAGGCGGACCTGCATATCGATGCTCTGCCGTGCATCACCTGCCACACCGGCTCCGAAAACTACGTGATCACCCTGTACATCCAGAAGCGGGCCGGGGAAAAACCCCAGAGCGACTTCAAAACGGCGACCTATGAAGACCTCTCCCGCACCCTCCCCGGCGACCGGGATGTGAAAGCGATCATCGACACCAATGGCGACAACTACATTTCACTGGCCGAGCTGCGCTCGTTCAACAAAAGCGCCAGACACGACGGCATGAGACTCTGGGGGATGATGACCCCTGAAAAAGTGACCCACACCTACCAGATTCTGGATAACCGCTGGGACTGCACCTTCTGTCACGCATCGGGTCCCCGGGCAATGCAGACAAGCTTCGTCGCATTCCCCGACAAACACGGCACCTACAGCCGTGTCGCGGTTGAAAAGGGCGCGGTCCTCGACCTTCTCTACGGGACCCCCGACTTCTACATGATGGGCTCCACCCGCAGCACGGCACTGTCCATCATCGGCGGACTGATAGTGAGCGGCGGCATCGCCTTCGCGGGGATTCACGGGACCTTCAGATTCCTGACCAGGAAAAACAGAAAGGAGCACTGAGCCATGAGCGCCCATAACGAGCATGCCGAACATAAGGAATTCATCTACCTCACCCCGATGCCGATCAGGATCTGGCACTGGATCAACGCCCTCGGGATCGTGACCCTCTGCCTGACCGGCATCCAGATCCGCTTCCCCGAATATGTGAACATCTTCGGGACCTACAAGGCAGCCATCAGGCTCCACAACACGGCAGGGATCACGGTATCGATCTTCTATGCCATCTGGTTTGCCTACTACCTGATCGTCAAGGGCAACCTGTTCAAGCTCTATGTACCGAACACTTACGACATCAAAATGGGAATCTTCCGGCAGGTGCTCTACTACTTCTACTACTTCTTCAAAGGAGGGCAAAGCCCCCATCACGCCACCCCCGACGACAAGTTCAACCCCATGCAAAAAGTAGCTTACATGGGACTCATGCTCGCCCTGATGCCTCTTGTCATCGTGACCGGCATCCTGATCCTGAACGTGGCGCCCCTGCGCGAACTGATCCTGCTCATGGGAGGGCTCAAAATCCTCGTGAGCGCCCACTTCCTGATCGCGTGCTGCTTCTTCGCCTTCCTCTTCGTCCACGTCTACCTGGCCACCATGGGGCACACCCCCCTTGCTCACTTCAAACCCATGTGGGATGGCTGGGAAGAGGTTGAGCATCACTGAATACCCCCCGGCAGAGCCAAAGGCGAAACGGTCCGATCCGTTTCGCCTTTTTTATGGAAATCGCCGGAAATCCACCGCCTGCCAGACCGGAAACAGTATTTAAATTGACTAATCTAGACCTCTTACTTATAATCCAGCTGCTTTGTGCATACAGCATACAGTATCCACTTGCCACAGGAGGCTACCATGAGATTCCGCTGTTTACCCCTTCTCGCGGTATGTATCATCTCACTTGCCGGTTTCGCCTACGGCATCACCATCAAAGATGCGGTATTCCAGACGAAGGACGCCGGTCGGGTAGTCTTCAGCCACAAGGCTCACATCGGCAAGAAGGGAATAGAAAATAACTGCAAGGCGTGTCACGACGGAATCTTCAGCCTCAGGAAGAAGGTCTCGTACACCATGGCCGACATGGAAAAGGGCAAATCGTGCGGCGCCTGCCATAATGGCAAGGAGGGAGTGTTCCCCCTGAAGGAATGCGCCCGTTGCCACGCGGTGAAAGAGATCACGTATAAGGTCAAGTCCACGGGGCCGACCCCCTTCAGCCACCAGAAACACTTGGCCGTCTATGACAACTGCAATGCCTGTCACCCCAAGCTCTTCAACGCCGGCCCCAACAAGCGCGCAACCATGGCCGACATGGAAAAGGGCAAGTCGTGCGGTGCCTGCCACAACGGCAAGACAGCCTTCGGACTCAATGAATGCGCCACCTGCCACATGGTGAAGGAGGTCCCCCTCTCTTCTCCTGGCACGGGCAAGATAATCTTCAGCCACAAGCTGCACGCCGGCAAGATGAAGTGCGACCAGTGCCACAACAAGCTCTATGTGCCGGGAAGGAACAAGCCGGTCGGCATGGCCGCCATGGAGAAGGGTAAATCGTGCGGTGCCTGCCATAACGGCAAATCGGTCTTCGACGTGAAGCAGTGCGCCAAGTGCCACCCGGTGAAGGAAGTGAACTACAAGGTCAAGGGAGCCGGTCCTGCCACGTTCAGCCATGCCCTGCACCTCTCCATGTACACGTGCTCCGATTGCCACAACAAGCTCTACAAGACGGGTCGCAGCACGAAGGTCGTGACGATGCACGAAATGGAGAAGGGCAAGTCGTGCGGCGCCTGCCACAACGGCAAGACCGCCTTCAGCGTCCGGGAGGACTGCGTCAAATGCCACAACATGTAACCGTATGACATCACGGTAATCAGCTACGAAAAGGGCGGGGGCGCGTACCCCGCCCTTGCATTTTGTGCAATTGAGGATAACCTACAACATGAAAACCTTTTTTTAAAGGAGACCTCATGCCCCGGAGTTTCGCCGCAAAAGCCATCGTCCCGCCGGCAATCGCCGTGACAGGGTTCGTCATCGTCTGCTGCATCCTCCTCTACTCGGTCATCAAGACCGACATGCTGAATGATGCCATCCAGCACGAGACCAATCTGGCCGACACCATAGTCAAATCGGCACGTTATGCCATGCTCAAGGATGACCGGGAAACCCTGCGCAACATCATCGACAACGTGGGGCAGCAGAAAGGGGTCGAGCACGCCCGCATCTTCAACAAGAAAGGAGTGATCATGTTTTCGGCCCACACCGGGGACATCGGAAAACTCCTGGACAAAAAGGAGGCGGGATGCGTGGCCTGCCACTCCGGCCCGGTCCCCCTCACCAGCATGGGGCGTATGGATCAGGCGCGCCGCTTCATCAATGAAAAGGGGCGACACGTCATCGCCATAACCGTTCCCGTCTACAATGAGCCCGAATGCTTCAACGCAGCGTGCCACGTCCACAGCCCGAGCCAGAAGGTACTTGGTACCCTCGACATAGGCCTGTCCGAAGCCCCGCTCCAGAAGACCCTCAACGTCATGCAGGGGAGAATGGTCGTCTTCTGCCTGATGGTGCTGTTGCTGACTGTGGGAGGGGTCTCGGCCCTGCTGCGCCGGAATGTGCTGCTGCCGGTCCGCGAACTGGCCGATTACGTCTCCGCCGTCAAGAGGGGCGACCTGAGTCGCAAGGCACCAGCCTACCGCGATGAAGTGGGAGAACTGGCCCGGGCCTACCAGGAATTGGCCCACCAGCTGAAAGAGCGGCGCGAGTCACCGGACGAGGCCTCCCAAGACGAACCGGCCGGCGACCGCGGGGACCGCTCCTGACGCCGTCGTCAGGCCAGCGTATCGAAACGGCACCCATGAAGCGAACCACCGAACGTTCCCCTTCACACAACAACGGCATTTCACCGCCCGAACGCGACCTGGTACGACAGGAAGCGGTCGAGCGCATCCGCCGCTACCGCGTCACGGCAAGCCGTGGGCTGTGGGCCATGGCCCTGTTCCTTGCGGTAAGCACCGCTGCCCTCTGGGACTTCAGCTTCCTGCCACCCATGTCGGACCAGGTCCGGGCATTCCTGGGGAAACCGCCTTCAGCGACCATGATCAGCGGGGTACTCATGCTCTATACCTTCTCTGCCATCATCCTCATACTGGCCCGGATGATGGGGGGAGCGGAACAGTACAGCGGGTTCGCCCACGTGGGATACCTGACAGCCTTCTATCTGTTCTACCATTTTGCAAGGGCGCTGAATGACAACTACTGGGCCGTTTTCGTGGCGGGAATCACCATCCTGGGACTTGAGAGCTACCACATCTGGAACTTCTGCTCTGAAGCGATCCGCAAGGACCAAGAGATTATCGACACCATCGACCGGAACCGCAGAGAGTAGCGGCCGGGGCAGCCCCAGCGGCCGGGGCGGGAAAAGGCTTGACGAAAATGGGGAGAATTGCTAGCTTTGTCTGAGCGTTAGACTGTTTCGACAATCACATACCATCGAACCGCTAGGGGAGTTTCGGCTGAGAGCCCGTCTGTGATGCCGTTCGGACCGCGCCCGGATAACAGGGAATAACGCGGCACGGAGCGGCAGGGCGACCCTTCGAACCTGATCCGGGTAATACCGGCGTAGGGAAGCGATAGAACATGGATCACCACAACCCATGGGCCGCTTCTGCGGCCTTTTTTGTTTACACAACCCCACCGTATCCCGACAGGAGGCCCCATGAACATAACCGTCAACGGCGAAGCCAAGAGCATCGCAACCATGAACGTCCATGACTTTCTCCACTCCATCGACATCGATCCGCGCAGGGTCGCAGTGGAGTTGAACATGGACATCCTGCCCAAGGCGGAGTACCAGGCCACCGTCCTCAAGGACGGCGACGCACTGGAAATCGTCCACTTCGTAGGTGGCGGGTAAGGTCGGCCGCATCGGTCCGCCCCAGCGCCCGACAATGCTTCGCGATTCAAACACTTCAAGGAGATTACACCATGTCCAATGCAGCCGATAAACTGGTCATCGCCGGCCGCGAGTTTTCCTCCCGCCTCATGGTCGGCACCGGCAAGTACGCCAGCAACGAGCAGATGATCAAGGCCCTGGAGGTTTCAGGCGCAGAAATCATTACGGTGGCGGTACGTCGGGTGAATCTGGCCGACCGGGGCAAAGGGTGCCTGCTTGACTTCATCGATCCGAAAAAGTACACGCTCCTGCCCAACACCGCCGGCTGCTACACGGCCGATGACGCGGTCAGAACCTGCCGACTGGCCCGGGAGGCCGGCATGAGCGATCTGGTGAAGCTGGAGGTGCTCGGCGACGAGAAGACCCTCTTCCCTGACAATGAAGAACTGCTCAAGGCAGCAAAAATCTTGGTGAAGGAAGGGTTTACCGTCCTTCCCTACACCAGCGACGATCCCATTGTCTGCAAAAAGCTTGAAGATATCGGCTGTGCCGCGGTCATGCCGCTGGGCGCCCCCATCGGCAGCGGCCTGGGCATTCGGAATCCGTACAACATCCTGATCATCAAGGAAACGGTCAAGGTGCCGGTCATCGTCGATGCCGGTGTCGGCACCGCCTCCGACGCCGCCATCGCCATGGAGCTGGGCATCGACGGAGTTCTCATGAATACCGGCATCGCCGGCGCCAAGGATCCCATCGCCATGGCAGAGGCAATGAACATGGCCGTGCGAGCCGGCCGGCTCGCCTACTTGGCGGGACGCATTCCCAAGAAACTTTATGCCACGGCATCGAGCCCCATCGAGGGGATGATTGGCTGAGATCGATTTTTCGCTCTACCTGATCACTGACCGCCACCAGACAGGTGGCAGGGACCTGTTCGCCGTGGTCGAGGAGGCCCTGGCCGGTGGCGTGCGGTGCGTGCAACTCAGGGAAAAGGACCTGCCGGCCCGGGCGCTGCTTGAGCTCGCCCTGGCCATGCGCAGCCTCACCGACCGCTTCGGGGCCAGGCTCCTGATCAACGACCGGGTCGACATCGCCCTGGCCGCGGGGGCCGACGGCGTTCACCTGGGCGAAGAGGGGATGCCGGCTGCCGTGGCTCGGGAACTGCTCGGTTCCGGGCGACTCATCGGTGTTTCGTGTCACGGCCGCGACGGGGCAGCAGCAGCCGTGGCACAGAGAGCAGACTTCATCACCTTCGGGCCGGTCTACCCCACCCCGTCCAAAGCAGCCTACGGTGAGCCGGTGGGCATTGGCCAGCTGGCTGCAACGACGCAGGAGATACACATTCCGGTGTTCGCCTTGGGAGGAATCAAGGAGGCGAACATCCCCGAGGCGCTGGCTGCCGGCGCGGCAGGGATTGCCCTGATTTCTGCCATCATCGCCGCCCCGGACCCAAGGGAGCGCGCCCAGGCGCTCCTTGCGCTCCTGCCGCCCCGAACCCGAGACGAGTAAGCCATGTCAGACCTGTTCATACATCCCGAACTTCGCTTCCACTCTTACGGCACCTGGCTGCGCCGCCGCTTCGGCTGCAACGTGAGCAAGGTGAACGTGGACGGCGGCTTCACCTGCCCCAATCGCGACGGCAGCCGCGGCACCGGCGGCTGCATCTACTGCGACAACGCCTCCTTTTCCCCCGGCGGCACCGTCCCCGACAAGGCTATCGAACTGCAGATGGTCGAGGGCATGGCCTACCACCGGCAACGGCTGGGAAGCGAGAAGTTCATCATCTACTTCCAGAAGTTCACCAACACCTATGCGCCGGTTGCCCGCTTGCGGGACCTGTATACCCGCGCCCTTTCCCATCCCGACGTGGTGGGGATCTCGGTGGGGACCAGGCCCGACGCCCTGGCGGACGAGGCCCTTGAGCTGCTGGCCGATCTGGCGCAGGAGCACTACGTCTGCATTGAACTGGGGCTTCAGTCCATGGACGACGCCATCCTGGAGCGGATCAACCGGGGCCATACCCTGGACGAGTACCTCCGAACCGTGGATCGGATCGCGGGACGGGGCATCGCCCTCTGCACCCATCTCATTTACGGCTTTCCCGGCGAGACCCGCGAAGGATTCATGAAAACGGCGCACCTGCTGGCGGGACTGCCGGTGGACTCGGTTAAGCTCCACCAGCTCCATGCGGTACAGGGAACCCGCCTGGCCGAACTCTACCACCGGCGCGAATTCGTGCCGATAACCCTTGCCGAGTACGTGACCACGGCCTGCGACTTCCTGGAGCTTCTCCCCCCCCGCATTGCCGTCCAGCGCCTCTACGGCTCGGCCCCCCTCGCCATCCGGGTGGCGCCCACCTGGAACCTGAAGAACAATCAGATGTGGTTTGCAATCGTGAACGAACTGCGTCGACGCGGCTCCTGGCAAGGGTGCAGGCTCGACCGGGACCACTGCCGCGTCGGCAACCTGTAGACCTCACCCACCCCAAGGAGGCACGAGATGAAAACCGCCAGGCTTTCCCCGTCGGGGAATGAGTTTCCCATCGGCAAAATACTCTGCATCGGCCGCAATTACGCCGAACACATCAAGGAGTTGGGCAACGAGACTCCCGACGCGCCGGTTGTTTTCATGAAGCCCGCTACGGCGGTCATCGGCGACGGGGAAACCATTATCATCCCCTCCTATTCGCGCGAATGTCACCATGAGGCCGAGCTGGCGCTGCTCATCGGAAAAGGAGGGAAAGACATCACGCCCGAACGGGCACTGGAGCATGTGGCAGGCTACGGTGTTGCCATTGATCTGACCCTGCGGGACGTCCAGGCCGAATTGAAGAAGAAGGGACTGCCTTGGGAAATCGCCAAGGGGTTTGACACCTCCTGCCCCCTTTCAGCCTTTGTTCCGGCGAGCCGGGTGACCGACCCCCACGACCTGCGCATTACCCTCAGAGTGAACGGAGAGATGCGCCAGGACGGCTCCACCTCCCTCATGATTCACCGGATTCCCCAGATCCTTAGCTACATGTCGGGAGTTTTCTCGCTGGAACCGGGAGACGTGATCCTGACCGGTACCCCTGCAGGCGTCGGCCCCCTTGTGGCGGGAGACACCGTGGAAGCCGAAGTCGTCGGCGTGGCGGCGCTCCGGGTAGCCGTTAAATAATATAAATAATCATATTATTGACACTATTTTTGCAGACACCCCTTGTTAGCGGGTGAATAACTGACGGGGGTAACCTATGGAAACACAGAAAAACTGCCCCGAATGTCAGGGGCTTATGCTCCTGCTGCCGGGGTGAGGGGGCCTCTTCTGGCGGTGCCAGAAGTGCGGCAGGAAAGCGCCGTTTGGCGGACGAGAGATGCATTCTTGCGGTTGCGGCGACTGAGCCACTGAAAAGGGGAATGGGTAATCCATTCCTCTTTTTCTTTGACGGCAACCGGCCCGGCGGTTCCCGGCGCCGAAAGACACGCATTGTAGTTGACCGGCCCGGTGGTAGAATGGTACCGATACAATTGACCCTACAACCAGCGGAGCGCCGATGCCCATAGACGTTTTCGATGCCATAAAGCCGAGCCTCCAGGGACTGCTCGGCGGAGCCCGGGTTGCCCTCACCGGGCCGGGAGAGGAAGAAGCCGAAGGAGGACACGTCCTGCGCAAGCCCATGGTCGTCGATGAGGTCACCTACCTCTTTTCGGCGTTCCGGGATTCCATCCCCTTCACCCGCACCGAGGAAATTTTCTGCGGCGAACTCGTGGCCGCCTTTGCCGTGCTCTACTCGGGCTTCAGGCAGGAGGGCTACGCAGCCCACTTCCGCACCGCACTTCTGGCCTCTCTGATGGACATCACGGTGGCCCGCTTCCTCCGGGGCGACCACCGCAAGGCGTTCTGGTCCATCCAGCAGTTGATCCAGCTCCTCAAGAACCTCTCCTACCAGCGCTACGAGGGAAAGCCCGCCACCACCGGTTTCCTCGTGTACCGGACGACGCTGGTGGAATTCCGCAAACGGGTCCGCTATCAGAAGTGCGCATGGCTCGACCTGAATCCCCAGCAGGCGCTGACGCCCACCCTTTTCGACAATCCCCTCACCTACCGCTTCATCGATGGAACCAACTCGCTGTTTGCCGCCAATGTCCAGATGCAGCTCACCGGCATCGTCAAGCCCAGCGGCCTTACCGAACGGGACGAAGTGGACCGCCACGCCCACCGCAGCGTCTTCGCCCTGCTCCGAACCGCCGGGGCCGGCGCCTTTGCGGTCAAAGTCAACGAGTCATCGGAAATCGAAGCCATCATCTGCCCCGACAAACTCCTGGTGCGACGCAGGGGGCAATGGGGCATCTTCGATCCGGACATCTTCCGCTCGTTCCTGGCCGGCTGCCTCGATCCGGAGGAAATCGAGGAACTGGCATGGACCCTCTACACACTTTCCAAAGCCCGCCACGGCACGGTGGTGCTGATTCTGGAGCGGGGGGACCGGCAACTTGCCCGTCTCAAGCGAGGCTCGGTGGGGGGCGACGACCCCCTTGGCATGATGCTGGCGAAGCGGGTGAAAGGAAAGACCATCAGCCAGCTCAAGCAGTCGGGCGAACTGGTGCGGCTCCTCTCGTCCGACGGCATGACCGTCTTCAGCCGCCGTGGCAGATTGCTGGATACGGGGGTCATCATCGACACCTCCCATGCCAGGGAACTGGTGACCGGCGGCGGCCGTACCACCGCGGCCACGGCAGCGTCCTTTTCGGGGAGGGTCATCAAGGTTTCCGAAGACGGCCCCATCGAACTCTACCAGGGAGGAGCGCGCGTTTACTCTTTTGGATAACGCTGTTCCGGCCCGTACCCGAACGCCATATCGGGAATGCCATTTGCATACAACCTCGCAACTTGACGTATCGCGCCAGCATACCTCACACCTTACAACCACCTGTATACCGGGAGATTGCCGTGGCAAAGAATCTCAGCCTGGGGTCCAGACTCATTCGTTTCTCGCTCACCGCCGGTCTCGCCGTGGGAACGGCGGGAGCAGTCATGGCGCTTACCTATGCACCAGCAGCAGGCTACGACAAGGGACATGCGCAACTCCTGGCAGGCATGCTCGGGTGCAACGCCCTGCTGTCGCTCTTCGCCCTCTGGATGCTTTCCGCCAGAAAACTGGTGATTCGTGTCAACAATCTGGCATCTGCCATGGACCGTGGCGCCGAAGGAGATCTCACGGTCACCGTCACCGATGAGTCGTCCGACGAACTCGGGCAGCTCACAGAGAACTTCAATGCCATGTTCGGTCGCCTGGCGGGCATGGTAACCCGGGTCAAGGAGGCCGTCGAAGAGCTGCGGGCTATCTCGGCCACGGTCAAGGACGCGGTTGAGCGCGGGCTCGACACGGCGGAAGTCCAGACAGGGGCAGTGCAGCGGACAACCGACGGCATCCGTGCCATCGACCGGTCGGTGAACGAGGTCGCCCAGTCGGTGGAATGCGTGTCGCGCACGGCCTCCGAGAATGCCGCTGCCATCGTCCAGATGTCGACGAGCATCGAGGTGGTGGCGGAACACATGGAAGGACTTGCCCGGGAGGTGGACGAGGTAAGCTCATCCATCCTCCAGATGGCGGCTGCGGAAAAGGAAATCGGCAGAAGCGTCCGGGTGCTCATGGAGGATGCGTCCAGCACCGCCTCGCTCGTTGCCGAAATGGACCTCTCCATCAAACAGGTGGAGAAAAGCGCCCTGGAAACCGCCGCAATTTCGGAAGAAGTTCTGCGCGATGCGGAACTGGGGCGGGACTCGGTGGACCGGACCATCTCGGGCATCAATGAAATCCGCCGCTCCTCCCGCAGCGCCTCTGACACCATTACCACCCTCTCCCACCGGGTCGGCGACATCGGCACCATCATCTCGGTCATCAATGAAATCGCGGAACAAACCAAGCTCCTGGCCCTCAATGCCTCCATCATCGCCGCCCAGGCAGGGGAGCACGGCAAGGGTTTCGCCGTGGTGGCGAACGAAATCAAGGAACTTGCCAAACGGACCACCAGTTCCACCGGAGAAATCGCGGAAATCATCTCGGGACTCCGGGAGGAAACGGTTCGGACGGTTCAGGCCATCAAGCAGGCGGAAGACCGGATCGGCGAGGGGGAAACGCTCTCCTACCGTTCGGGGGAGGCGCTCGAAAAGATCGTGGACGGGGTGAAAATGGCGGTCGACCAGGTGGGCGAGATCGCACGGACTACCGTTGAGCAGGCCCAGGGTAGCGAAAACATGCGCCGGGCCATGGAACGGGTTGCGGAAATGGTCGAGCAGATCATGCGCGCCACCCAGGAGCAGACCCACGGCACCGAGTTGATCACCGAGGCTGCGGACCGCATGAAGAGCCTCACGGGGCGCGTCTTCAGCTCCACCCGGGAACAGCGCGACACCAGCACCCACATCGTCCGCTCCAGCGAAGGGGTGACACGTATGATCTCAACCATCCGCCAGGCATCCCAGGTTCAGGCGGAAAACAGCCAGAAAATCGTTGAAGCAGTGGAAAACATGGAGACTACCGCCGTCAACGGTCTCGATACCACCCGGCTCATGGAAGAGGCCGTCTCTCGCCTTGCACGCCAGACGGAAGGGCTCACCGAAGCCATGGCCGGTTTCAAGGTCCGGTAACCGGGGCCGGCCTCAATCGTCGGCCCGGTAGCCGATCCTCACGGCGCCCCAGTGCCTGCCGCCGATAACAATCGGCACCGAAAGGTCATTCATCACCTCGCCCGTGTCCCTCAGGTAGGTCTGCAGCAGGAAACTCCCCGTATTGCCAGCGCACCGAAGTCCCGTGCGATCGTCGAAAATCCGCTTGGTCCGGTTATGCTCCTTGTCCGCCTCCCGGTTGCCGGTGAGGGGGCGCGAATAGCGGAGGTTATGGGAAGGACAGTAACCGCGCCGGTCAACGCAGATTGCGTAGTACATGCCGCTGTCGCGCCCCAGGACATCCTCCTGGATCGGCGAAATGATTTCGTCGAAGAGCCGGTCAGAGGGCGTGCGGTATTTCTGGGGGAAGGTGTCGGGGATCGGCGTGTACTCGGCGCTGAACAGCGCATCAAGAGTAACGCGCCGATCCGCCGCGGCCCGCTCAAGTGTCGCGATGACCCGGTCGCGCATCTCAGACGCCAGTCCTTTGACCGTATCGTGATAGGTCCCCACCTTGAACCGCCCCACGGTGCCATAAATCTGCTCGGCCGTCTCCGAGAGCTCCCGGAAGATTCCCGCCGTCTGCTCCATCTGGCCATTTACCCGTTCAGCCGTGCCCGAAACCTGGCATATCTTTTCGGAGATCTCGCCGGTGGTGGCGCTCTGCTCCTCTGTTGCCGTGGCGATCTGGTTGATCATGTCGGTGGACTCAGCCGCCAGGCGCAGGATATCCTCCAACTGCCGCCGCGCCGTAGTTGACCGCTCGACGCCCACCTCGACCTTGTCCTTCCCTTCGGCAATGGATGCCACTACCGCGCGGATCTCCGCCTGAATACTCCTGATGATGGTCCCGATTTCCCGGGTGGAGGAAGCGGTCCGGTCCGACAGTACTTTCACCTCATTGGCCACCACCGCGAAACCCTTGCCCGAGTCTCCCGCCCGGGCCGCTTCTATTGCCGCGTTGAGCGCCAGAAGGTTGGTCTGGTCGGCGATGTCCCCGATGATGCCGACAATCTCACCGATCTGGTCCGACGACTGCTGCAGCTTGTCCATGGTGTCGAGCGTTGCCATGACGCTGTCCCTGATCCGGTCGATGCTCTCGGCGGTCTCCGTCACGGTAGCCATCCCCTCATGGGCGGCCCGGTCCACGGAAAGGGAGAGCTGGGCTGCCCGCTGGGTATTGACGGCCACATCATTGAGTGTCGCCGCAATCTCCTCGGAGGCAACCGCCACTGACGTGGACAGATCCTTCTGCTCGTGGGTTGAGGCCACCAGCCGCTCGGTTTCCTTGATGGTGCGGCAGGCGGAAATGGCGATATGCCCGGTCTGGTGATACAGGCCCGAGATAATCTCCCTGAGATTGGTCACAAGGAGGTTGATCCCCTCGGCCAGCACCCCGAGCTCGTCGCTTGAACGCACCGGCACAGAGGCAGTGAGGTCCCCCTCGCCCTGGGCGATTTCCTGCACCCGCCTCGATATCTCGCCGATATTCCTGATGATGACCCGATTGAAAAACAGGTACATCACGCCGAGTAGGAAAAAGAACGAGCATACGCCCACCAGGGCCAGGGCCATGGTCAGTTTCCGGGCGCCGGAGTACCCCTCCTCCAGCGACGTGGTGAGAAGCATGGCGCCGTTGAAGCGGACACTCTGCTCATGGCACGACTGACAGCGCATCTCATTGGCCAGGGGAACGATGAAGCTCAGCACGTGCCGCCCGTCCACCTTGTGACGCTTTTCCGCAGTGACCCCGGCGGTCAGGGCCGCCTGCACCTCTCCGTCGGGCGCGTCCTGCTTTTTGCCGGCCGACCTTCCCGCGGCATCATAGATACGCAGGTCGAGAACGGCACCCTTGCCCCGTACGTCGGCCACGTAGCGCTCAATAACGGCCATGTCACCCGCCATCATGAGTTCGCCGATGTCACGGACCACCAGGGTCGAGAGCCCGCGGGTGTTGCGGGTCTGGAGATCCATGATTGCGGTGTATTCAAGCCAGATTGAAGTAATTCCGAGGGCGGCAAACCCTAAAAACAGAGTTATACCGATAATGGCGAGAACCTTGAAGGCGAGTCTCGTTTGAAACATGGCGGGGCTCCTTCTGACCGTGGCGTGTACTTAACTTAACGTATCGGCAGGCCCCACCAGACCTTTAACAATTTAAAAAATTGTTTTAGCAAAATGAATACACCGCAACGATCATCTGTTCTTCCCTGCCCTCAGAACACGCAAAAAGCCCCGGGTTCCCCCGGGGCTTCGCAATGCGTAACCGTGTGCGGATGTGCTGCCTACGCCTTCATGACATTGGCCGCCTGGAGGCCCTTGGCCCCCTGAACCACATCAAAGGTCACCGCCTGTCCTTCGACCAGGGTCTTGAACCCGTCGCCCTGGATCGAGGAAAAATGAACAAACACATCCTCGCCGTTTTCCTGCTCGATAAAGCCATACCCCTTGCTGTCATTGAACCATTTCACCACACCTTTAGCCATTACTCCTCTCCTCCTGTTACTGCCAGCGGCATAATGGGGCTTTGGGTGAGCCCGGACGAATTTTTCGCTTTCTAGCACCAATACACACGGCCTGTCAAGCTGATATTTGACCGAAAAAAAGCGGGGGAGACCCTGTCCCCCCCGCTGATGCACGTTGCTACTTCCCTTCCACCAGGACGGCATGGGCCGCCGCGAGCCGGGCGATGGGCACCCGGAACGGTGAACAGGAAACATAGTCGAGACCGATCCGGTGGCAGAAGATGACCGAGGACGGATCGCCGCCATGCTCGCCGCAGATGCCGAGCTTGATGCCGGGGCGGGTGGCGCGCCCCTTTTCCACCGCCACCTTCACCAGCTGGCCGACCCCGTTCTGGTCCAGGGAGACGAAGGGGTCCTCCTCCAGCAGCCCGCTTTCCACGTAGAACGGCAGGAACTTGCCGGCATCGTCGCGGGAGAGGCCGAACGTGGTCTGGGTCAGGTCGTTGGTGCCGAAGGAGAAGAACTCGGCTTCCCGGGCAATCTCATCGGCAGTGAGGGCGGCACGGGGGAGCTCGATCATGGTGCCGATCAGGTACTCCACCTTGACGCCGCAGGCGGCGATGACCTCTTCGCAGACGCGCACCGTGTTCTCCCGCAGGCGGGCAAGCTCGGTCACCACACCCACCAGCGGGATCATGATCTCGGGCACAATGCTGAACCCTTCGTTCTTGGTCAGTTCGCAGGCGGCTTCCATGATGGCCTGCACCTGCATGTCGTAAATCTCCGGGAAGGAGAGCCCAAGCCGGCAGCCACGGTGGCCGAGCATAGGGTTGAACTCGTGGAGGTAATCGACCTTTGCCCTGAGTGATTGAGGCGTTACCCCCATGGTCTTGGCCAGGGCATCGATATCCTTGTCCTCGTGGGGCAGGAATTCATGAAGCGGCGGATCCAGCAGGCGGATGGTGACCGGCAGCCCTTTCATCTCCCGGAAGATGCCGACGAAGTCACCTTTCTGCATAGGCAGAATCTTGGCAAGGGCCTTCTTGCGCCCCTCCACGTCCTCGGCGAGGATCATCTCGCGCACGGCGGCGATCCGGTCTGCCTCGAAGAACATGTGCTCGGTGCGGCAGAGACCGATCCCCTCGGCACCGAACTCGCGAGCCACCCGCGAATCATTGGGGGTATCGGCATTGGTTCGCACCTTCAGCTTGCGGAAGCGGTCCACCCACTCCATCAGGATGCCAAAGTCTCCGGTAAGCTGCGGCGGAACGGTCGGCACCTCGCCGAGCATCACCTCGCCGGTGGAGCCGTCCAGGGTGATGACATCACCCTTGTTGACCACCTGCCCCTTGACGGTGGTGAACCGGCTCCCGGCGTAATCGACCTTGATGTCGCTGCAACCGGCAACGCAGCACTTGCCCATGCCCCGGGCGACCACCGCCGCGTGGGAGGTCATGCCGCCCCGGGCGGTGAGGATCCCCTGGGCCGCGTGCATGCCATGAATGTCCTCGGGGCTCGTCTCGACCCGAACCAGGATCACCTTGAGCCCCAGGCGGGCGGCAGCCTCGGCCTCGTCCGCGGTGAAGACAACTTCGCCGCTGGCCGCTCCGGGGGAGGCGGGAAGGCCCTTGGCAATGACCCTTTTCTGAGCCTTGGGATCAAGGGACGGATGGAGGAGCTGGTCGAGCTGGGACGGAGACACCCGCAGCACAGCGGTCTTCTCGTCGATGAGACCCTCCCGCACCATGTCAACGGCGATCTTGATGGCCGCGTTGGCGGTCCGCTTGCCGTTACGGGTCTGGAGCATGAACAGCTTGCCCTTCTCGATGGTGAACTCGATGTCCTGCATGTCCTTGTAGTGCTTCTCAAGGATGCCCCGGATCTGGGCGAGCTGCTGGTAGCACTCGGGCAATACGTCTTCCATGGCCGGAAGGGTGGTGTCCTTGCTGTTGGCCCGGTTGATGGGCTGCGGGGTCCGAATGCCGGCCACCACGTCCTCGCCCTGGGCGTTCACCAGGTACTCGCCGTAGAAATAGTTTTCACCGGTGGAGGGGTCACGGGTAAAGGCAACGCCGGTGGCGCAGTCGTTCCCCATGTTGCCGTAAACCATGGACTGAACGTTGACCGCGGTGCCCCAGTCGGCGGGAATGTTATTGAGCCGGCGATAGGTTATGGCCCGCTGGTTCATCCAGGAGCCGAACACGGCGCCCACGGCGCCCCAGAGCTGCTCCTGCGGATCTTCGGGGAACTCCTTGCCGACGGTATCGCGGATCTTTGCCTTGAACTTGCCGACCAGCTCCTTCCAGTCGGCGGCGGTAAGGTCCGTGTCCAGATGGACCCCCTTCTCCTCCTTCTTCTGCTCCAGAAGGTGTTCAAGCAGGTCCTTGTCCATGCCCATGACCACATCGGAGTACATTTGCACGAAGCGGCGGTATGCATCGTAGGCGAAGCGCTCGTCCCCGCTCTGGGCGATGATCCCCTGGACTGTCTCATCGTTAAGTCCCAGGTTCAGGATGGTATCCATCATACCCGGCATGGAAGCCCGGGCGCCGGAACGGACCGACACCAGAAGCGGGTTGTTCCGGTCGCCGAAGGTGCGCCCCATGAGGGCCTCCACCTTCTTCAGGTGTTCGGCAACCTCGGCCGCCAGGGTCGGCGGATAGCTCCGGTTATTGGCGTAGTAGTAGGTGCAGACCTCGGTGGTGATGGTGAATCCCGGCGGGACCGGGAGCCCGATCGCTGTCATCTCCGCCAGGTTGGCACCCTTGCCCCCCAGCAGATTCTTCATCTCGGCCTTTCCTTCGGCCTGGCCATTGCCGAAGAAGTAAACATACTTGCCAGCCATTGCACGCCTCCTTGAGTTTTTACTGACGGTCAAATCCGTTCAGCTATGATAAACTTATTTTAATACTGCTCAAGCGGTATTTAGGGAAATTAAAACAAAAAAACCGCCTAGCATGAGCTAGGCGGCTATCTTCGCGAAGTCCGCGACCCCTCCGAAGAGCCGGGCGATCCCGGTCAGCAGTGCTAACCGGTTTGTTCGGACCCGTTCGTCCTCGGCCATGACCATCACCTTGTCGAAGAAGTCGTCCACGGCGCCCTTGAGGGCGGCAATGCCGGTGAGCGCGGCCAGGTAATCGCCGGCTGCGGTGCGGGCCTCCACGTCGGCGCGGACCTGCTGGAACGCCGCGAACAGGGCACCCTCGGCCGACTCCAGGAACAGGGCGGCATCCACGGGCTGATCGACCCCCTCCTTGACGATGTTGCAGACCCGCTTGAAGGCCACGGCCAGGGAATCGAAATCCGGCCGACCCTTGAAGGCGGCCAGGGCGCCGATGCGGGTCTCGGCGTCCACAAGGTCGTCGAAGCCGGCGGCAATGGCCGCGTCCACGGCATCTGCCGGATAACGGTCGGCCATGAGGTTCACGAACCGGCCCCGGAAGAATTCCAGCACATCAGCCATTACCTCGGCGGCGGGGCGGGTCAGCTTGGCGGAGAGGAGCTCCAGGGCCTTCCCGATCTCTCCTTCCAGCGAGAGGCGGCAGCCCCGGTCGAGAATGATGTTGATGATGCCCAGGGCCGAACGGCGCAGGGCATAGGGATCGGCCGAACCGGTGGGGATCAGCCCCACCCCGAAGCAGCCGCAGATGGTATCGAGCTTGTCGGCGATGGAGACGAAGGCGCCGATGTCGGATGCGGGGAGGTCCCCCCCGGCCTGGGTGGGGAGGTAGTGCTCGGCGATGGCGGCGGCCACCTCGGCGTCCTCGCCCTGGAGCAGGGCATACTCACGGCCCATGATCCCCTGTACCTCGGGGAACTCGCCGACCATGCCGGAAACCAGGTCGGCCTTGCAGAGGAAGGCGGCCCGGGACGTCTTGGCCTTGACCGCCGGATTGAGGAGGTCGGCCAGCCCCTCGGCCAGGGCGCGGAAGCGCTCCATCTTCTCGTAGGAGGTGCCGAGCTTCTGCTGGTAGACCACGTTTTTCAAGGACTCCACCCGGGTCTCCAGCTTCACCTTCTGATCCTCCTCGAAGAAGAAGCGGGCGTCGGAGAGGCGGGCGCGCAGGACGCGCTCGTTCCCCTTGACCACCACGGAGGGGTCCTCGGTCAGGGTATTGTTGATGGTGATGAAACCGGGCATGAGCTTGCCGGCGTCGTCGACGATGGAGAAGTAGCGCTGGTGGCTCCGCATGGAGGTGATGAGCACCTCGCGGGGGACCTTGAGAAAATCGGGCGAGAAGGTGCCGTGGACCACGCTGGGGTACTCCACCAGGTAAGCAACCTCGTCCAGGAGCCCCTCGTCGGGGAGGAGGTGGCCGCCGGCGGTCTTGGCAACCCGGTGGATCTCCCGGCGGATGGTTTCCTTTCGCCGCTCGGCATCGGGGATCACGAAGTGCCGCTCGCACTCGTCCAGGTAGTGGGCGAAGTCACGGACCGGGAACGGCTGGTTGGCCATGAACCGGTGCCCCCGCGAGACATTGCCGCTCTGGACGTTGCCGAAGGCGAAGGGGACGACGACCCCATCGAACAGGGCCACGATCCAGTGGACCGGGCGGGCGAAACGCACGTCCAGATCGGCCCAGCGCATGGACTTGCGGAACGGGATGCCCCCCACCAGCCGCGGCAGGATCTCGGCGAGGAGGTCCGGTACCGGCCGGCCGCTCTCCTTGCGGACCGCGGCCACGTATTCACCCTTCTCGGTGGAGACCAGGGTCAGGGACGCCACGTCGACCCCCTGGCCACGGGCGAAGCCCTCGGCTGCCTTGGACGGCGTGCCGTCGGGACCGAAGGCGATGTTCCTGGCCGGCCCAAGGGCGGTAATCTCGGCATCGGGCTGAACGGTCGGCAGTCCCTTCACCACCAGCGCCAGGCGACGGGGGGTGGCGAAGGTCTTCACCTCGCCGAAGGCAAGGCGGGCGTTCTCCAGCTCCTTCGTGACGATGGCCTCCATGTCGGCCATCGCCCTGGGCAGGAAGCCGGCGGGGATCTCCTCGGTGCCTATTTCGAGAAACAGTTCCTTGCTCATGTTACTTCCGTCCTCCTTTCAGCAGCGGGAAACCCAGGCTTTCGCGGAGCTTCAGGTAGCCTTCGGCGCAAAGACGGGCCACATTGCGGACCCGGCCGATGTAGGAGGCGCGCTCGGTGACCGAGATGGCCCCCCGGGCATCCAGGAGGTTGAAGGTATGGGAGCACTTCATGACGAAATCGTAGGCCGGGAGCACGAGGCCGCGCTCCACCAGGCGCACGCATTCCTTCTCGTACATGGTGAACAGGGTGAGGAGCATATCCACGTCCGCTTCCTCGAAGTTGTAGGTGGAGAACTCCACCTCGGTCCGGTGGTGGATGTCGCCGTAGCTCACCCCTTTGACCCACTCCAGGTCGTAGACGTTGTCGACCCCTTGCAGGTACATGGCGATCCGCTCGCAGCCGTAGGTGATCTCCGACGATACCGGCTTCAGGTCGATCCCGCCGGCCTGCTGGAAATAGGTGAACTGGGTGATCTCCATGCCGTCGAGCCAGACCTCCCAGCCCAGGCCCCAAGCGCCCAGGGTCGGCGATTCCCAGTCATCCTCAACGAAGCGGATGTCGTGCTTCGCTGGGTCGATGCCGAAGGCCCGGAGCGAATCCAGATAGAGATCCAGGATATTCATGGGGGACGGCTTCATGATCACCTGGAACTGATAGTAGTGCTGGAGGCGGTTGGGGTTTTCACCGTAGCGCCCGTCGGTGGGACGGCGGGACGGCTCCACGTAGGCGACGTTCCACGGCTCGGGGCCGAGAACGCGAAGGAAGGTGGCGGGGTTGAAGGTACCGGCACCCTTTTCGGTGTCGTAGGGCTGCTGGATGACGCATCCCTGCCGTGCCCAGTATCCCTGGAGGGCGAGAATCAGATCCTGGAAGGTCAAGGTGGTTCCTCCCCTGGCATAAAATGAAAAAAGCTTTATCGTGCGTAAACAGGATTTGGCCAAAGTGAAAAAGCGTCCAAGTTACGCACAATTAGAGCACATGAGATTACAATGCTTCTCCCCCCCTGTCAAGGAATAATCCGCCGCAACCCGCAATCCATCAGGCCCCGGAAATCAGTCGCCGCCAAAGCACCCGCGTCCGTCGCGCCGGCGCCCGTTCGATCAGCCCCGCCTTCCTGAATCGCGGATTCGGTGGTGCAGCGACGGGCACAAAGGTTTCACGGGGTCAACTGGCGCAGAAAGGCAAGGGAATTGAGCGGACGGGCGAGATGGGTCCCAATGGCGCCATCCAGGAGCGGCCCCGCCTCCCCGAGGGCATCGGGGGGGAAGACAACGGTGCCGAACCGCCCGGTTCCCAGGCACCGCTGCAGGAGACGGACGGTCTCCGCCGACAGCGGCGCACCGTAGCGGCCGCAACCGGTGCAGAGCACCGTGCCCGCCGCACCGGCGCGCCGGGCCGCATCGGCGGGGAGCTCGACGCCGCAGGCAGCACAGACATCGAGAGAAAGGCGGTAGCCGAGGATATTCAGCAGATTGGTTTCAAAGAAGCGCCGATCCGAGGGGGAGGCGCCCCCCTGATCCAGGTGCTCCAGATAGGAAACGAGGAGCCGGAACAGCCGGGGAACCGGCGCCCCGTCGGGCAGGAGGCGGTCGACCAGCTCCACGGCATACCCGCCGTGGCCGATGGCGGCCAGGTCCTGCCGGATGCGGGGATAGACGGTCACAATGTCCACGCCGCGCAGGGACGAGAGCCCCTCCCGGACGACCAGCTCCACGCTCAGGCGGGCAAAGGGCTCCAGGGCGCCCCCGAAGCGCCGCATGCTCTTGCGGGCGCCCCGGGCCAGGCCGCGCACCTTGCCGTGGCAGAGCGTGAACAGGGTGACGATCCGGTCGCTCTCCCGGTAATCCATGGTGGCGAGCACAATGGCTTCGCAGCGGATGGGATGCATGGGGCAACCGTACCACCTCCGTCCCCCGGCGGTCAATCCCCGCGGGAACGGGCGGCGGCGAAGGGGTTACCGCAGGCCCAGGCGGGAGAGGACGATCCCCAGGTACTTGTTGACGGGGTGATTGCGGGGCAGACGCTTGATAGGGGGAGCACGGCGGGTGCCGAGCCGTTCGAGCTCGCTGGCAATATCCTCTCCGCCCCCGACACGCAGCCCCTGGCGGAAGGTTTCGATGGCCTCGGTCCGCTTGCCCGCCAGCAAATAGATGCACCCCAGGTTATGGTAGAGGGCAGGGTTTGCGGGATCAGCCGCCACGGCCTCCCGGGCACGGGCGATGGCGTCGGAGAAGGTGCCCCGCGTCTTGGCCTGGCAGAGGGCCAGATAGGATGAGGAAAGCGGTGACCGCTGTTCCGTCACCGCCTGCTCGAAGCAGGCGCGGGCCAGATAGACGTGGTCGTGGTGGAGGGCTTCGACTCCCTTGGCAAACCATTCCGTCATATTCGTCGCTGTCATGATGTGCCTCGTTCGTTGACCTGCCGGGGCAGGAAATCCATGCCGTGCGAACGAGACAATTCAATTATCAGGCCAGCGAAACAACGAAATCAACCGTGCGCGGCAACATGGTGCAACCACGGATATTCATTATATTATACGACCAATTACACACCAACAGACACTCATAACACCAGACGACTAACAACAACATTTACGCGAAATAACCAAATCATGCGCAATTCAAGACAGGGAGCGACTAATTCTGTCACCACCCTGAAATGGCACCATTACGCTGCCTCTTCGTACTCCAGGACCTCGCTCGTGGCCACCGGGCGGGTGGCGGTGAGGTAGCCGTACCACTTGTGGAGCATGTCGCCCAGGGTCACCACCGCCAGGATCGCCATGACCGCCACCAGCGCGCCGTTGACCCTGAAGGTGAGAGCCTCGGCCGCGGTGGGCGCCGTTGCCGCCTTGCGCAGGAATGAGCCGGTCAGCTGCCAGGAGGCGGCAAAGGTGGTGACATACATGAACGCCATGGGCAGAGCCGTGGTCCAGGCATAGCGAACCTTGCCCCCCTTGATCAGGACCGTGGTGCCGATGCCCAGGGCGATCGCCGCCAGCAGCTGGTTGGAAACCCCGAACATGGGCCAGATGGTGGAGACGTTGCCGGACCAGATCAGGTACGACCAGGCAACCACCACCATCAGGCTCGTGGCGATGATACCCGGCAGCCAGCGGGGTTGCCCCAGGGGAGCGTAGACCCGGCTCCCCAGTTCCTGGAGGAGGAAACGGGCCACACGGGTGCCGGTGTCCACGGTGGTGAGGATGAACAGGGCCTCGAACATGAGGGCGAAATTGTACCAGTAGGGCATGAGCCCCGCCATGCCCGGGAGCGAGGAAAGAATGGAAGCCATCCCCACGGCCAGGGAAACCGCTCCGCCGGGACGACCGGCCACATCGGTCCCCACCAGGGCCGACAGCTCCCGCACCCGCTCAACCGGGAAGCCGAGCGCCGCGATAGCGTCGAAGGAGAGCTTGGTGTTGATGGCGAAGTAGTCGCCGGGGATCAGGATGGTGGCCGCCACCAGCGCCATGACCGCCACGAATCCCTCGGCCAGCATGGCGCCATAGCCGATCATCGGGATCTCGCGCTCGGAGGTGATCATCTTGGGGGTGGTGCCCGAGGAGATCAGGGAGTGGAACCCCGAAATGGCCCCGCAGGCGATGGTGATGAACATGAAGGGGAAGAGCGTGCCGGGGATGATCGGCCCTCCCCCGCTCACGAACCGGGTCACCGGCGGCATCTGGAGGGTCGGGGCCATGAAGATGACCCCGCAGGCCAGCAGCAGCACCGTCCCGATCTTCATATAGGTGGAGAGGTAGTCGCGGGGGCAGAGGAGCATCCAGACCGGCAGAATGGAGGCCACGAAGCCGTAGGCCGCCATGGCCACCACCAGGCCGTGCTTGGAGAGATTGAAATACGGTTCGAGGTGGGAGCCGGGAATGTAGTGACCGGCAAAGACCGCGGCCAGGAGCAGCACGAAGCCGATGGCGCTCACCTCGCCCACCCTGCCCGGCCGTATCTTGTACAGGTAGAGCCCCATAAAGAGGGCGATGGGGATGGTGAGGAAGATGGTGAAGGTCCCCCAGGGGCTTTTGGCCAGGGAGTTGACCACCGCCAGGCCCAGCCCGGCCAAGGCTACGATCAGGATGAAGAGAATGGCCAGGGAGGCGGCCAGCCCCCCCACCGGACCGATCTCGTCCTTGGCGATCTGGGCCAGGGAGCGGCCGTTGCGCCGCACCGACGCCCCCAGGATGACCATGTCGTGCACGGCCCCCACCAGCACCGAGCCGATCAGAATCCAGAGGAAGCCGGGGAGATAGCCGAACTGGGCCGCCAACATGGGGCCGATGAGGGGGCCCGCCCCGGCAATGGCCGCGAAATGATGGCCGAAGAGGACCCAGCGGTTGGTGGGGTGGAAATCCATGCCGTCGGCCAGACGCCGGGCCGGGGTGCGGAGCGCCGGGTCCAGGGAGAGGACCCGTGCCGCCAGGAAGGCCCCGTAGAACCGGTAGGCGACCATATAGAAACAGGCCGCCGCGGTCACCAGCCAGAGGGCGTTCACCTTTTCCGCCGGATTCACCACCCCGGCCACCACGGCCAGGGAACAGGCGGCAACCAGCGAGACAACCAGCCAGAATCCCTTTGCAAGCATGACAGGCACCTCCCCACGGACATAAACACGACCGGGAGGGGATTATACACTTCTCATGGTACGGAAGGGGGGTGAAAAATGTGCCGGCAGCCATTTACCGATCGGTTCATTTTTCACCCCCCGCGGGGATCAGGTAGCAGAGGACTGACGCCGGCGGACCGGCCGCGCCAGGAGGCCGATGGCCCCGAACAAGAGGACCGCGCCGACGGCGCCGAGCGGACCCAGCCGTTCGCCGAAGATGAGCCAGGCCAGGACCGTCGACACCAGCGGCTCCAGAAGGGTGCAGATACTCGCGGCCGTGGCCGTGGTGGTCCGCATGCCCGCCAGAAAAAGGGTATAAGCCAGGGCCGTGGGTACCACCCCCAGGTAGAGGAGCAGCGCCCAGCCCGCGGCCGGATAGGTCAGCACCAGGCCGTCGGCCAGGGCCGTGGGAAGCAGGAACAGGGCGCCCGCGGCAAAACCGATGGCCACCGGCTGGAGCGGGTGGTAGCGGCCCGCCAGGGTACGGCTGGCCACGGTCACTGCGGCATAGCTGAAGGCCGAGCCGAGGGCCTGGGCAATCCCCAGGGGGATGTTGCCCCCTTCGCCGGCCAGCGGCCGCAGCCCCACCAGGAGCGCCGTGCCGGCCAGGGCGCAGGCCAGGGAGAGGAGCACCCGGCCCGAGGGTCGCTCGCCGGTCAGGATGGCGGAAAGAAGCGCCACGATCACCGGCGCCGTGCAGAGGGTGACGAGCGTGGCGGCTGCCACGCCGATCTGGCGGATGGCGGCAAAGTAGCAGACCTGGTAGAGGGCCGTCATGGCCCCAACCAGAATCATGGTGCCCAGGTCGCGACGCGCCACCTGGAACATGGCCGGTCCGGTGGCGAGCCGGCAGGCCGCCACAAGCACCGGCACGGCCAGCGCCAGCCGGAAAAAGCCGATGGAAAGGGGAGTTGTGTCGGCCAGGCCGTAGAGGGCCTTGGTGGTGATACCCACGGTTCCCCAGAGCATGGCCGAAAAAAGGATGAGAAAAAGCCCGTGCCGCGAATCGGCATGGGCTCTCGATGCTGTCTGCATGGAAGCCTCCTGTCCTCACGGTGTCGATGAACGGTGTGAACAGGGCAGGAGGGCGCACGCCACCGGCAGGCGCGCCGGCGCGATCGTGTGTGCCGCGTGGTTATGTCCCGAACGCCATCCCGGATCGTCCGATCTGCGCCGCTACGCAGCGACTAGACCGGAAGCCCTCGGAATTCCTTCGGTGACCGACCAGACGGTCCACAAGGGGAAAACTGCGGCCGACCTGCCCTGTCAGGCAGGAACGACCGGAGGGGGAGTTGCAGTGAGAAAACTGAGCGTATTCATGCCTCTACCGATAGCACGGCGGCGGCCAGGGTGTCAACCCTCCCGGAGCACGGTACATTATCCTACATTATCCCTCGTCGATCACCAGGACGCCGGCGCCCCGCATACGCCCGCTCCGCAGGTCGTCGAGGGCTTCGTTGGCCGCGCTGAGGGGATAGGCAGTCACCTCGGTCCTGACGGGCACCTTCGGCGCCAGGGCGAGGAATTCCTCCCCGTCGCGACGGGTCAGGTTAGCCACGGAACGGATGCTCCGTTCCCCCCAGAGGATATCGTAAGGGATGGGCGGGATGTCGCTCATGTGGATGCCGCCGCAGACCACGACGCCCCCCTTGCCCACCGCCCGCAATGCCGCCGGCACCAGCTCTCCGGCGGGCGCGAAGATGATGGCGGCGTCAAGTTCCTCGGGCGGCCGCTCGTGGGAGGCCCCGGCCCAGACCGCTCCCATCTCCCGGGCAAAGGCCTGGCCGGCACGGTCGTCGGGACGGGTGAAGGCGTAGACCCGCCATCCCCGGAAGCGGGCCACCTGGGTCACGATGTGGGCCGCGGCGCCGAAGCCATAAATGCCCAGCCGTTCCCCCTCACCGGCCATGACCAGGGAGCGGTAGCCGATGAGCCCGGCGCAGAGCAGCGGCGCCGCCTGGAGGTCCGGGTACCCCTCGGGGATCGGAAAACAGAAGCGGGCGTCGGCCGTGGCGTATTGGGCAAACCCGCCGTTGCGCTGATAGCCGGTGAACCGGGCGTGGTCGCACAGGTTTTCCCGTCCCGACCGGCAGTAGCGGCAGGCGCCGCAGGTGGCGCCGAGCCAGGGGACCCCCACCCGCGTCCCCTCCCGGAAAGACCGCACCCCCTCCCCCAGCTTTGCCACGCTCCCCACGATCTGGTGGCCGGGGATGAGCGGCAGGGCGGGCTCCGTCAGCTCGCCGTCCACGATGTGAAGATCCGTCCGGCAGATACCGCAGGCGTGGACCTTCAACAGCACCTCTCCCGGCCCCGGCTCGGGGACCGGCACCCGGACCGGCCGCAGCGGTTTTCCCACCTCCTCAAACAGCATGGCGCGCATGCTACACCTCCGTGTACCGTTTCAGGTCCCGCTCGAACCGTGGCTCGTCCTCGAACAGGATGCCCCGCATCCCCCGGCTTTCGGCCCGCACCACGTTGGCGAGCATGTCGTCCACAAAGAGCGCCTCGCCGGGGGCGATGCCCAACTCCCGCGCCACGTCGTCGAACACCGAAGGGTCCCGTTTTCCCTTGCCCAGCCGGTAGCTGTTGAAGATCCGGTCGAATTCCCGGAAAAAGCCGTCGCGCCGGTCGAGCCACTCGAGCCAGTCGGTCTGGTCGCTGAGGATGACGGTCCGGTACCCCTGCGCCCTCAGGGCGCGGACGGCCTCCATCATCCGGGGCCGGAGCACGAAACGGTCGAGGATCAGGTTCGACAGCTCCCGGTCGCTCCCCCGCAGACCGGTCCGCTCCCGCAGCGACTGCCAGAATGCCGACTGGCTTCCCGTGCCCAGCACGTAGCCGCTGGCGTAGACCGCCTCCATGCCGGCACCGTGCACCGCAACGGGGTCGAGCCCCTGGCGCCGGGCAAGCTCGAACAGCCCCTCCCGGAATCCCTCCTCGGCCAGCACCCCGCCATAGTCGAAAATAACCGTCGTGACCTTCTCCGCCGGTGCCCCCAGCCGCAACCGGAAGAGGGTCTGCCAGCGCCGGGCGTCGCTCCAGCCGGTGACCGGGTCAGGGACCACGATCTTCACCTCATCGAAGCGGATCTCCCGCCGGTCCAGGGTCACCGTGCGGGCGGCGGTCTCCTTGGCCGCCAGGGGCAGGTCGGCGTAAAGGAGCGACAGGTGCGGGACGAGCAGGTAGCCTGAATCCTGCGCCACCGCGCCCTTGACCGCCTCGTGGAGCCGCCGGAGCGCCGGGTCCTCCCCGAACGCTACAAACAGGGACCGGAAATATTCCTCGGTCACGCCGAGCCCGGCCACCTGCAGGGTGATCTGACCCGTCCCGGCCGCAGCATCCGCTAGGGCCCGCCGTACCGGCTCCAGTTCGGCATCGTTGCTGAACGCGCCGCCGTAGACCGTCACGTGGGGCTCGAAGGGGAGCGTATCGTAGCGGTCGGCCAGCTCGTGGATCACACCATCCGCCCACCGGCGGTCCCCGGCCGCGGGGACGAGGAAGACGGAGAACCTGCGTGGTTCGGTGCTCATGGGGCCTCTTTCCTCCGCTCATAGGTCAGGAACAGGTGGGCCGGCTCGCCGGCCCCCTCCTCCCGCGCCGTTTCCACGAAATCAGCCGGAACCTCCGGAAAGGTGACGTCGCCGGGAAATTCCCCCCGCACCAGAGTGAGAAGAATCCGGTCGGCCAGGGGCAGCGCTTCCCGGTAGAGCTCGCCGCCGCCGCAGACAAAGAGCTCCGCCGCGTCCCGGGCCAGCTCCAGCGCCGCGGCCAGGTCCCGGGCCACCAGGCACCCCGGCGGGGCATAGCCTTCCCGATGGGAAAGGACGATGTTCAGCCGCCCCGGCAGCGGCCGGCCGATGGACTCGAAGGTCCTGCGCCCCATGAGGACCGGGTGCCCCAGGGTGATGGCCCTGAAGCGGGCCAGGTCGTCCGGCAGGTGCCAGGGGATGGCCCCCCGGTTGCCGATGACGCGGTTTTCGGCCATGGCCGCGATAAGGGTGATGCGCATGGAATCCGGCCCCCTCACGGCTTGCGCGCCACGATCTGCACCACGGCGCCCCGGCCCGTGTGGAGCCGCCCTTCCACCACGTCCCGCTCGATTTCCCGGGCCTGCAGGAATTCGAGGCCCGCCAGTTCCTCCCGCAGATCGGCCAGGGTCATCAGCAGCTCGACCGTGGGGGGGCCGCCGGTCCGGAGCTCCAGCTGCGCCGGGGTGTACGCCTCCAGCACGAAGAGCCCGCCCGGACGGAGCCCCGCCACTGCCTGCCGGTGCAGAACCCGCCGGACAGGGGGCGGCACGTGGCAGAAGATGGAGACAATGGCGTCCCAGCGCCCCGGTTCGATAACCAGGTCGGCCAGGTCGGTGGTCAGGGTCTCGATCCGCACCCCGTGCTCCTCAGCCAGCCGCGCCGCCTTGGACAGCCCCACGGCGGAGGCATCCACCGCCAGCACCCGGTGCCCCTGCCGCGCCAGGAAGACCGCGTTCCTCCCCTCCCCCTCGGCCAGACAGAGGACATCCCCCGGCGGCATCATTGCGCTCACTCCGGCCAGGAAGGCGTTGGGCTCCCGGCCGTAGACGAATTCCTCAGTATCGTATCGTTCATTCCACGTGTTCGTGACATCGGACATGGTTCGTTCTCCTTTGCTCCGGCAGGATGAGGTGGCGGCTTCAGAGGAGCGAACCGATCCATTCCCCGGTGGTCATCACCGTGGCGAACATCAGTTGCTGGGTCACGAGCACCGCCCGGTGCAGTTCCTCGGCAGTGACCGCGCCCGCGCTGTTGGCAAAGGCCAGGGTGCCGGTGGCGTCGGCGAGAAACTCCACGGCAAAGCCCCGGTGGAACGCCTCGCGGGAGGTGGTATCGCAGCACATCTGGGTCATGTAGCCGCTGATGACCAGGGTGTCGATCCCCCGCTCCCGGAGCCAGGCCTCCAGGTTCGTATCCGTGAAGCTGCCGGGCAGGTTCTTTTCCAACAGCAGGTCATGGGGCCGCCGCGCCACCTCCGGGTGCAGCTCCCACCCGGGAGAGCCCTGCCGGAAGGTGGCCGAGTCGGGCCGCCGCGACGCATGGCGGACCGCCACCACCGGAATCCCGTTGGCCACGGCGGCATCCATGGCCGCCAGGATGTTGGGTAAACTCCCCTCCGGATAACTGACCGGCAGGGCGCCGGTGAAATATTCGTTCTGAACGTCGATAACCAGCAGTGCGCGTTTCATTCCGTTGCCTCCCTTGATTCGTGGAGCCCGTGGCCCCCGCTACACCAGTCCCCGCAACCGGGCCGCCAGGTACGGGGCCGCCGCGATCACCAGCAGCACCGCCACCCAGAGGTTCCCGCCGCGCGGGTCGTATGCCTCCAGCAGCTTCGCCCAGGGGTGCCCCATGACGACGCGGCCGAAGAAAAACTCGAAAAAGACCGTCAACACCAGCCATATCCAGCCGATCAGCCGGCAGCGCGAAGGGGTTAGTCCTCCCGCCAGCGGGATCAGGAGCGTGGTGACCGCAACGATCAGGGCGCCGAGGGAGACGCCGCTCAGCGGCAGCGCCACCTGCGCCCCCACCAGCGGGTTCAGAACCTTTTCACGCACCACGCCGTTCACGATTCCCAGCGGGATGAACAGGAGCCAGATGGCGCATGCCTTGAGGATGGAAGACGTCATCCCCCGAGCCGCCTGATCTCGTCGTGACGGAAACAGTGGACCACATGGTCGTTCACCATCCCCACCGCCTGCATGAAGGCATAGCAGATGGTGGACCCCACGAAATTGAAGCCCCGCCGCTTCAGGTCCTTGCTCATGGCATCGGACTGCTCCGTCCGGGCCGGCACCTCGGCAAGGCTGCGCCAGGCGTTGTGCCGGGGCGCATGGTCCACGAACCGCCACAGGTACGCATCGAGAGAGCCGAACTCCTCCCGTATCTTCAGCACGCCCCGGGCATTCCTGATGGTCGACTCGACCTTGAGCCGGTTGCGCACGATCCCCGGATCGGCCAGCAGCCGCGCCACGTCGGTCTCGGACCAGGTGGCCACCGTTTCCGCGTCGAAGTTGGCGAAGGCCCGGCGGTACGCCTCGCGCTTGCGCAGGATCGTCAGCCACGAAAGCCCCGCCTGGGCCCCCTCCAGGATCAGCATCTCAAAAAGGTGCCGGTCATCGTGGGCGGGCACCCCCCATTCCCCGTCGTGGTAGGCCACGTAGAGGGGGTCGGTGCCGCACCATTCGCATCGTTGGATCATGTCGTGCTCCTGTCGTAACGGAGACGGCTGGGGGCCGCGGCCTTACCGGCCGTTCTCCAGATAATAATCGATCGTCTCGGGCGAAAACCCGGAAATTTTGTGCGAACCCACGACGATCAGCGGCACACCCCGGCCCCCCAGATCCTTGTGCCGCTGCATGGCGGCGCTGTCCTTTTCGATGTCGTAGGCCACATAGGAAACGCCCTTGCTCTGCAGGTACCTCTCCGCCCGCTTGCAGTAGCCGCACCAGTCGGTCACGTACAGCTCAACCGTGCCGGTGAAGCGCTGCTTCACGGGCGGCGCGGGCTGCGGTGCCGGCGTAGCCCTGCGCGGCGTGGACACAGGCTGCGGAGACGGCGCCGGCGCGAAATCGCCGTCGGTGTAGACCTTCACCTTTTTCCCCTTCTTCGTTGCCGGCGGAGGCGTGTCCTTGAACGTCACCACCCCGTGCTCGTCCACCCACTTATACATCTCGGCCCCGGCAAGGGAACAGGTCAGCAGCAGGGTGACGATGGGGAGGAGGATGCGGATTGGCATGGGGGCTCCTGGGGATGAGGGATTGTTGGGAGTTTTGTGGCAATAACGGGGCTGAGGCTGCCCCCCGACCGTAGGGGTCGTGCCGATGGTTAGCACACGCGAATGTTTTTCTTTATGACGTCGGTTGTTAAAGGTCTTCTTGATTTGATGTAGTAATAGGCAACATTGAAGGCAGACTTACAATGATTGCCTCTGCCGAGGGAGGGCCAATTCCTAAATGATTCAATTTGTTCACTGGTATATGGAGTCTTTGAGAAGTCAAAAAGTACAAGCACTGCGGAACCATCATACTTCATGAGCTTTTTTGCCTCGGAACTATTGACAGTTGCGGAGACATTTGATTTTGCTGCTGTTGGTTTCCGCACGGCGAACTCAACAGCAACATTGTCAATCAGGAAATCAATTCGCCCATTCCCTGAAAGAGTACCAGGGAGGACAGCTTTTGCCTCAGGCACAATCGATTCACCGAAATATCCCAGCAAATAGGTCCGGACTAGAGGGAGTAAATCTTGCTCTCCCCACTCATGTAGGCGTAGCGATTTCGAAAATTCACGGTTTAGAAGGCTTTGGTACAACAAATCAAAAGCATCGACCACTTCTTTTATCGCGACAGACATTTTTCCTCCTTTTGGTGGTAACGAGGCGGGAGATCACCGGGCGGGGTTTTGGCCCGGTGTAGCTTACTGGTACCCTCCCGGCGACATATTCGACCTTGACGATAGTACCAAATTGTGGTACCAAAAATATGTGAAACGAAAAAATAAAAAAACTCTGGAATCTATCTTCGCACATCCCGTCCCCGGGAACATTCAGTGGCCGGATATTCTTTCTCTTTTCAGAGAGCTGGGAGCTGAGATCACCGAGCGCGAAGGTTCCCGAGTGGGGATACGTCTTTTCGGCGATCGGCGGGTATTTCATCGCCCGCATCCTTCGCCAGACACCGACAAAGGAGCTGTTGCTTCCATTCGGAAGTGGCTTGAAGAAAACGGAGTCAAACCATGAACAACATGAACATTAATGGCTATGATGCTGTCATCTCATACGATCCCGAAATCAACATGTTCCGGGGAGAGTTTGTCGGGATCAATGGCGGTGCTGATTTTTACGCCAGCACGGTGGATGATCTCCGGAAAGAGGGTGAAATTTCTCTCAACGCCTTTCTCGAAATGTGTGCCGAAGATGGGGTTGAGCCGCGCAAGCATTTCTCCGGAAAATTCAATTTGAGAGTTCCCCCTGCGCTACACCAGCGTCTTGCTACACAAGCCGCCGCGCACGGGAAAAGTATCAATGCCTGGATAATTGAGCTGCTTTCAGAGTGTGCAGCGCACAGCCACTGACCTTTCTGCCGTTTTCTATTCTCACCTTTAATCTTCTTTTCCGTACAACTCAGCATTGACCGGTTCACGCGCGCACGCGCGTGAACCGGTGATCCACCCAATTGGAACATTTCTCCGACGGTGCTCGGCTACTCACGCAGCATTCAGCATAAAATCCACATGCACCGCATCAAAGGGGAAGACAATCAGGCCTTCCTCGGTTTTCTGCAGTATCCCGGCGTTGAGCAGCACGTGCACATCGGTATGGACCGCCTTCACATCTCTTTTCATCCGGCGCGCCGCCTCGCGGATCGTCATGGGCCCCGCGCCGGTCATAATTTTAAGCAGGTCCCAGCGTTTGCCCGAAATGACCCTGAACAGGAGTTCCGGCGACTCGAAGCTGATGACATCCCCCTGAGGTTCGCCTTCGAATGCCCGCAAGAATCTTTGACTAATTTTTTCGCGGGAAGAAATTCCCAGTGTTACGGTACACATATCAGGACCTCCATTCGTCCACATCTTTCCAGAAATCGCCCAGCAGATCCTGTGGTGTGGTGAAACGATACAGTAGTTCTTTTTCGCCAATGTGTTTGTGATCGCCCTTGCCAGCCTCATCGTCATAACGCAGCACGCACAGGCCACCGACAATAAAGGCCAGTCGGTACTTGAAAGAATGGGCGCTGCCGGAAAGGGGCGACGGCACACGCCACACCACCATCTCAACAAACGCATTGTCAGACAGGATATGACGTTCGTTCAGCAAGAGCGTTGCATTCATGTTGGAGAGAATAACAACAGCATCGTGTGTTGTCAACATCGACAACACAGAACGTTTTCGCCTCACCTCCTCCGCAGCAGATTGAACCGCTGGCCGGCGTCGAGGACGATTCCCTTCGGCGTGTGGTGGCGGGCTAGGAAGGCCCGCACCTCCTGTTGATACGCTGCGGGTTGTTCGGCAAAGCCGGGGAGTTTGGGACGGCCGCTAGGGGTACGTAGTTGATTTGTTGACTTATCCTCCGCTGCTCAACTACGCCCCCTTAAACTTCCCTTCCGCTACGCGGATGCAATGAAAATCCAAGCTCAAAACGAGCCCGTCTGCACCTCACCGGCACGCTCGTAATTGGCGACGATGACACCACGCGGTGTTGCCTCAGAGTGCGTGAGCGTGAATGCCGCCGGCAGGGTACCTTCTCCGAAAAGACGCTTGCCCGTGCCGAGGGTAACAGGAAAAATCTTGAGCAACAATTCATCTGCCAGGTCGTGCTTCAAGAGCGTCTGGAGAAGGCGACTACTGCCATACACCTGTAGGTCAGGGCCGTCTTGCTGCTTCAAGCTCCGTATTTCTTCCACGACGTTATCTTTGATAATGACCGTATTGTCCCAAAGCGACGCTGTAAGCGTGTCCGAAACAACATACTTTGTCGCCGAGTTGATGCCCGGCCACGCGCTTTCGTGTGTCGGCCAATAGTAGGCGAATATTTCGTAGGTCTTTCTGCCGAGCAAGAGAGCGCGCGTTCTAGACATCTGCTCCTGCATAATGTCGCCACTTCGCTCGTCGAAATAGGGCACGATCCAGCCGCCATACTTGAAGTTGCCGTCGGTATCCTCCTGCGGCCCGCCCGGCGCCTGGATGACCCCATCGAGGGAAACAAATTCAAGAACGATGATTTTTCGCATGGCTATGTTCCTTTATGTGCATTGCTTTTTCCATTCCGCAATGCTGTCTGACGGGGACAACCATAACGTGGTGGGAGAACAGCGGTGGTTTAGGCCGCTGCTTCTTCCTGGTTGAAAACTTCGTATTTTCAGCTGGGACGCCGCTAGGGGGACGTAGTTGATTTGTTGACTTACCCTCCGCTAATCAACTACGTCCCCGTAGACTTCCCGCGTTAGATGCCGGGCCTGAGCTCACTCTTGCCTGACTATATCGACCGAAATCTCTACCGCCGGGATAGTTCCTCTGTTCTCAAGCCAGTGAGTGGTGTTCCTGTCCTCGGGCCAGCCCACTCCCGGCCCATAGTCCGTAGCGACCCCATTTCGATGGTCAGTGATCGTTCCTTGCAGTATGTAGACGGTGCCTGGCCTGTCTTTATGGTCATGAATCGGGCCGAAGACGCCTCCTGGTTCGATAGTCACCATACGCATCCGAAGTTGGCGCCCTGCCATGCCCTCAATTTCAGGGCCAAGGTCAACCGTTGCAAGTACCTTCACCGTAACACCTTTCGTCTCTGGTGCCGCCAGTTCGTTGCCCATTGTATTCTCCCCTTTGTCCTACGGCATGGGGGTCTGCTAGGGAGCTCGGCGGAAACAGCAGCACCCGAGAGGCGGAACATTCCTTTGCTTGTAAATGTGAACTTACGAAGGGCGCCCCCATGCCTCTTCCAAGCCCATCCTCAAGCCGGCTTGATGTTCTGGTTCATCCGGAAGAAGTTCGCGGGATCGTACTTCTTCTTGAGCTCCACCAACCGGTTGTACGTCGTGCCGTAGGCAAACGCCACGCGGCCACCCTCGTCCTGGGTGAGAAAGTTGACGTACGCGCCCTCGCTGGCGAACGGCTGTGACGTGGAGAAGAATTCGCGCGCCCATGCGATGCAGCGATCATCGTCGTCGGCCGACTCCCAACGACAGTGCACGTTCATCACGTAATTGGCGTCCCGGCTCGAATAGGCCATCGTCTCGGGCGCAACGCGTGTCGTCTGGGCACCGATTGTGCCGATGAATATCTCGGTCTGGGCCGTCGGCAGCGCGCCGGCGTATTTGATGACAGTGTCGATCAAGCCGTCACTGAGCTGCACCAGGTTGTGCGACTTCCAGTAGTTGCGCGAACCCGGCGTCAGGAGAGGATCGAACGCCTTCTCCCAAGCGGTGAACGGCTGCACCCCGACGTGTTCGCCGAGCACCATCCCGAACGAGCGCAGCGGCGCGATGAGCTTCATCCCCACGGCGGGGTCATCTGTGTAGAAGATGGCGAGCGCGACGATCTCTTTCCCGTGGACGTCGGCAGGCAGGAAAGGGAGCGGCGGCGCCTTTCGGGTAATCATCCAGACGTTGAGCTCGTCCGGCATCGTCTCGGTGAAGCGGGCAAACTGCGTGATCACGTGCTTCGCCTGGTCGAACGGGAAGACGATGAGCCCGCTCAGCACATCCGGCCCCACTGGATGGAGCTGGAACTCGAAACTGGTGACGATGCCGAAGTTTCCACCGCCGCCGCGCAGCCCCCAGAACAGGTCGGCATTCTCCGAATCGCTGGTGTGTACCCGCCTGCCGTCAGCCGTGACGACATCCGCCGAGAGGAGGCTGTCGATGGTCATGCCGTACTTCCGGCTCAACCAGCCGAAACCGCCGCCAAGCGTCAGGCCAGCCACCCCCGTGGTCGAGTTTATGCCCAGCGGCGTTGCGAGGCCATGCGCCTGCGCGGCCGCGTCGAAGTCGGCCAGGGTGCAGCCGGGCTCGACGGTCGCCCGGCGGGCAACAGGGTCCACCCGGACGCTCTTCATCAGCGAGAGATCAATCATCAGGCCACCATCGCAGACGGCATTGCCAGCGATGTTGTGCCCGCCGCCGCGAATCGATACGAGGAGGCTATGCTCGCGGGCGAATCCCACTGCGGTGATGACGTCTTCAGGCGAAACGCAGCGAGCGATCATCGCGGGTCTGCGGTCAATCATGGCGTTCCAAATCTGGCGCGCTTCGTCGTAGCTCGTGTCGCCCGGCAACAGCAGTGGTCCCCGCAGCCGTGTCCTCAAAGAGTCGATCGTGTCCGGTTTCAGCTCGATCTCGCCACCATTCAACGTTTTCGCCTTCATGTTGGCCTCCCAGTGAGTGTCTTTTCGACTTCTGTCTTTGCTGTATCACGCGACGAACGAGGTCGGCCATGACCCGCCCGCCCAGTCTTTTCGGGCGGTCGGTGTCTATGGACGTGGTTATACCATGTCCTCCGATTCCTCAGACTCCTTCGGGAAAAGGGGAACGCCATGAAACTCATAGAGCACAAACACGGGTGTGGTGGACCTGCTTTTTACTCGTTAAAAATGGGCGGCGCTTACAACGCATACCCTTCTTCTCACGTCAATGACATTCGTACTCTTGATGGTGCTACTCCTCCGGTGGGTGAGCCTCTTCGGTGTGGTACATGTGGTGAAATCTGGCACATGATTGAAGAAAGCGTTATCCAAGTTCGTGACGATTGATTAATTCCTTGCAGTCGTTTGGTTGCAATTGCGGGAACCAGTAAAATCCTGCTTTTGTGAATTTTTCGTTTATTTCGTTATTTTCGATTTCAACTACCACGTTCGTATAAGCGGAGTAAGGTGATGGTTCCTTGTGTGTGTTGATTCCTGGAGGGTCTGCAAAGTAGTGATGGTCGTATTTCTGAAAAAACTGCATGACTGTCGCCATGGATAGTTCGGCTTTACTTTCTGCCCTATTTGGATCTTTGCCGTCACGAGAAAAAAACAACGTCGCCATACACTTACTCCTCCTTTTACTTTATGTTGGTATAACGGCTAGGCAGGTGACCCGCCGGGGTTTTTGGCGGTGTCCACCTGTCTGGTTATAACCAGCTTTGCTTTTCAGCTATTTGGAGTAGACCATGAATGATTCTGTGAAGCTCTTTTCTTCTATCAAGTTCCCACTTTTCCATCATTTCGGGGGAGCACTTCGCTTTTTCCAAATCTTCAGTGCTGGGGGCGATGGCGACGCACGCTCCAAGAACTCCAAGGTTTTTCACTTGATAATACTTTTCCTCATACTCCAGCCACTTACGGTGAAATTTTCGTTTGCGGGAGCCTTGGAGGTAACGAATGAAGTCTCTCCTTGCAAGGTCATGTTTCGGGAACTCGCTTACAATGAGGATGTTGAGGGTGGTTTCTCCGGTTTCAAGTTGTTGGAGGTAGAACGAGAAGGTTTCCGCAAACTTGGCATAGGCAGTTCTAAACTCTTGCCTGTCGTCTCTTTGCCTTTGAATGACAGTTTCAATGAGTTTCCCGCCAAGATAACCAACGATGGCAATAGCGGGGAACGAAATGCCTATAATCTTGATTGTTTCGTTATTGATGTTAAGAAAATTGTCCGCCATGAACCTCTCGCTTCACTTGTCCTGTACGCGCTTCTCTGGTTGTGGCTGATTGACTTTTTCTGGAAACTCGGCACTTTAATTTGGGGTTATATTTCTTCACGGTTATAACTCAGTATTGAGCGGTTCACGCGCGCACGCGCGTGAACCGCTCATCCAGCCAAACGGAACACTTCTTCCCGCACCTCGAAACTGTAACAGGCCCCCCACGGTTGGCAACCCCCCCCGGCGCCTCACCTCCTTCGCAGCACAGTGAGCCGTCGGCCGGCGTCGAGGACGATTCCCTCCGGTGTGTGGTGGCGGGCGAGGAAGGCCCGCACCTCCTGCTGATATGCTGCGGGTTGTTCGGCAAAGCCGGGGAGCTTGGAGCTGATGAAGTCGTCTTCGTCCGTGAAGAGGAAGCCGACCCGGAAGTGAACAGTTTCCCCCACGGTCCAGCCGGTGAGGGCGTGCATGGCGCGGATGGCGGCTTGCTGGGCGGGGCGCTCGTCGCCGCTGCCGGCGCCGAAGCGTTCCTTGGCTTCGGTGAAGGAGCCCCCCTCGCCCGGCTCCACCACAACCACGGCGCCGCCGGGGCGCACGAGTCCGGCGGCGGTGGCGAGGCTTTCGTCCATTTGATTGAGGGGAACATGGTGGAAGGAAAGGGTGTAGATGACGATGTCGAAGGAGGCGGGGGGGAAGCTGAGGACACCGTCGGGCATGGGGAGGAAGCTGACGTTGGCGGCGGTGACGGCTGCCCGGGCCTGTGCCAGGGCGCGCTCGTCCGGGTCCACGGCCACGACCCGGGCGGCGTGGCGCGCCAGATCGCGGGTGATGCGGCCGGTGCCGCAGCCCACTTCGAGGACCTCTGCGCCCTGCAGGTCACAGTGGCTGGTGATGGTGCGGATGTACTCGCCGGTGGGGTCCTGGATCATGGGAGACCTCCGTTCACACATTTTACAGAAAAATTACGCGGGCGCCGGTGGAGAAGGGGTAAAATTTCCCTTAACGAGCCGTCCCCGCCTGACGGGAAACTCATGGATCACGGAGGATCCCATGAACGTTCTCCTCGTCTACCCCCGCTATCCGGATTCCTTCTGGAGCTTCCGCCACGCCCTGAAATTCGTCGGCAAGAAGGCCGCCTTCCCGCCCCTGGGGCTCCTTACCGTTGCCGCCCTGTTCCCCGACACCTGGCAGGCGCGCCTGATCGATCAGAATGTCCGGGAAGTGACCGATGCCGATCTTGCCCGTGCTGATCTCGTTTTCGTGAGCGCCATGACCATCCAGCGGGAAGCGGTGCGGGAGATCCTCGGCCGCTGCCGGCAACTGGGGGTCACCACGGTGGCCGGGGGCCCTCTCTTCACTACCGCGCCGGAGGAGTTTCCCGAGGCGGACCATCTGGTGCTCAACGAGGCTGAGCTCACCCTCCCGCGGTTTCTGGACGACCTGGCCGTGGACCGCGCCCAGCGTATCTATACTACCGAGGCACGGGCCGACGTGACCCGGACCCCGCTGCCACGGTGGGATATCCTGGACATCCGGGATTACGCGGCCATGAACATCCAGTATTCCCGGGGCTGCCCCTTTGACTGCGAGTTTTGCGACATCACCCGGCTCTTCGGCCGCAGGCCGCGCACCAAGGGCCGGGAGCAGTTGACGGCGGAACTGGACAGCCTCCATGCCCGCGGCTGGCAGGGGGGTGTTTTCTTCGTGGACGACAACTTCATCGGCGACCGGGCAAAGCTGAAACGGGAAGTGCTTCCCGCCATGATCGACTGGCAGGAGCAGCGGAGACGGCCCTTCTCTTTCTTCACCGAGTCTTCCATCGACCTGGCCGACGATCCCGAGCTCATGGGGCTCATGGTGCGGGCGGGGTTCACTGAGGTCTTTGTGGGCATCGAGACCCCCCACGACGAGGGGCTCCACGAGAGCGGCAAGGTTCAGAACCGCAACCGCGACCTGCTGGAAAGCGTCAAACGGATCCAGCGGGCGGGACTCCAGGTGCAGGGAGGATTCATCGTCGGCTTTGACAGCGATCCGGAGACGATCTTCGAGCGGCAGATCCGCTTCATCCAGGAGAGCGGCATCGTGACCGCCATGGTCGGAATGCTCACCGCCCTGCGGGGGACCAGGCTTCACCGGCGTCTTGCACAGGAGGGACGGCTGCTGCGGAACGCCTCGGGCAACAATACCGCCATTGCCCTCAACTTCGTCCCCCGGATGCCGGCGGATGCGCTCGTGGGCGGTTACCGGAAGATCCTCGACACCATCTATGCCCCACGGCACTACTACCGCCGGGTCATCACCTTCCTCACGGAGTACCAGACCCCGCCGGGGGGCTTCCAGCCGAATCCGGCCCGACTGCGGGCGTTCCTGGCGTCGGTGGTGCTGCTGGGGGTGATCGGGAGGGAGCGCCTCTACTACTGGAAACTCTTCTTCTGGTCACTGGCGCGGCGGCCACGGCTCTTTCCCCTGGCGATCACCCTGGCCATCTACGGCTTTCACTTCCGAAAAGTGGCGGAGAGCATCGGTGCCACCGGCATGTTCGAAGAGCAGGAATGCGTCGAGTGAGTCGACGGGGCGCGGTGCGCCTTACCGCAGCGTCACCACCGTGGCACCCTCGCCACCTTCGAAGGGCTCGCCGGGACGAAACTCGCGCACCAGGGGGTGGCCGTCAAGGTATTCGCGCACGGCCCGCATCAGGGCGCCGGTCCCCTTGCCGTGGACGACCCGCAGCTCGCCGTAGCCTTCCAGGGAGGCATGGTTCAGGAAGGGCTCCAGCCGCCCCAGGGCGTCGTCCACCCGCAGGCCGATCAGGTTGATCTCGCGGGGGGCCTCCGCGTCCGGCGCCGGCTTCCTGCCCGAGCCGGTGCGAATTTTGGCCTCGGTGGCCTTGCCCCGGCGCGGGGACACGTCCGAGGCCGCCACTTCCAGCTCCATGGCGCCGGCCCGCACCCGGAGCCGGCCGGTCCGGCGGTCCACGGCGGTGACGGTGCCGTCGTGGCCGATGGCCTTGACGAAGACGGTGTCGCCCTCGCGGACGGCATCCAGGGAAAGGGTCTCCTCGGGGTGGAACTCCTGAAGCTTCGCCTCCACCGCTGCCTCAGCCTCGTCGATCTTCTTCCGGGCCTCCCTGCTCTTCTCCCGGCGGGCTTCCTCGATGATGGCGTTCACGTCCCGCCGGGCGGCCCGGACGATCTCCTTCGCTTCCTGGAGGGCCTTCTCGGTTGCCTCGCGCCGCCGGGACTCGGCCTCGGCCAAGCGTTCGCGGGCGATGCGGGCCTTCTCCTCGGCATCGCGCCGGAGCCGTTCCGCCTCGGCCAGGGCCTCCTCGTGGCGCCGGCGCTGGTCCTTGAGCTCGGCCAGCAGTTCGTGGAATTCAGTCTCCATGCGGGAGAGCATGCCGGTGGCCACGGCCACGACCCGGTCGGGAAGGCCATACCGGCGAGCGATCTCCAGGGCGTGGGACTGGCCCGGCTCGCCCACGGTGAGACGGTAGAGGGGGGTGAGGGTCTGGCGGTCGAACTCCATGGAAGCGTTGACCATGCCGTCCCGTTTGTGGACGAAGCCCACGATGTCGGTCAGGTGGGTGGTGGCGATGACCAGCGCCCCCTTGTCCTGCAGGTCGGCCAGGACGGCGCAGGAGATGGCCGCCCCCTGGACCGGCTCGGTGCCGGTGCCCAGTTCGTCCAGCAGCACCACGGTGCGGCGGTCGGCCCGCTCCAGGATGCCGGCGATGTTGGAGACGTGGGCCGAGAAGGTGGAGAGGCTCTGCTCGATGGACTGCTCGTCGCCGATGTCCACCAGGAGGTCGGAGATCAGGGGGAACGACGAAGTGGCCGCCGCCGGCACCGGGATGCCCGCAAGGGCCATGAGGTGGAGGAGGCCGGTGGTCTTGAGGGAGATGGTTTTGCCCCCCGCGTTGGGCCCGGTGATGACCATGACCTGATTCGCATGTGGCGAATCAGGACGTTCAGCGCCCCCCAGCCCCAGGTCCAGCGGCACCACCCGGCCGGTCCCCCGTTCCCGCGCCATGAGCGCCAGGAGCGGGTGGCGCCCCTCCCGGACCCGAATGAAGCGGGCGTCGGTGATCTCGGGGGTCTCGGCGCCGAGGGAATCGGCGAACAAGGCAATGCCGTTCAGCACGTCAAGCCGGACCAGAATGCGGAACTGCTCATCCAGGCCGTCGGCTTCCTGGCGGATCATCCGGCAGATGGTCCGGACGATGCGGATCATCTCGGCCTTTTCCTCGGCCACCAGGTTTTCCAGTTCGTTGGCTAGGCCGATGATCTCCAGGGGCTCCATGAAGGCGGTCTCGCCTGAATTGGAGACGTCGTGCACCACGCCGGGGACCATCCCCTTGGAATCCATCCGCACCGGGATCACCCACCGCCCGCCCCGCTGGGTGATGAAATCGTCCTGGAGGAAGGTGGCGACCCCGGTCTCGCGGACGATCTCGGCCAGCCGCCGCCTGATCCGCTCGGTGAGGTGGCGCTTTTTCTGGCGCAGGTCCGAGAGGAGCGGCGAGGCGGAATCGAGGATCTCCCCCTCGGAGTCGATGGAGACCTCCAGCTCGTCCAGAAGATCTGGGAAGCCGGTCAGGGTGCCGGCCAGTTCCCGCAGCAGGGGGATGTCGGTCCGGTAGGCGAACTGCCTGGCAATGGCGGTCATGGTCCGCAGTATCGGGAACAGGACCACCAGCTCCGTGGGGTCCAGCACCGCGCCGTCGGGACGGACCGCCGCCAGCAGCGGCGCGATGTCCTCGAAGGAGCGGAGGGAAAGATCGATCCCCAACTGGCGCAGCCGCCGGATCTCGTCCACCTGGCCGAAGCGCCGGACAATGGCCTCCCGGTCGTCCAGGGGCCGGATCTGGGCGGTTTCGCCCCGGGTGGCGTCGCTGTGGGCGTAGCCCGACACGGCCGAGAGTATCTTATCGAATTCAAGGGTGCGGAGGGTTTCGGTTCTGATCATTGCTGATTGTCCTTCTCTGGGTCGTATTTCGTGGTGGCCCGCCGTTTCCGCCGCGCCTTCTGCTTCCGGAGCTTCTCGACCCGGGCGTCCCGGGGGCTCTCCCCCTTGTTGAGCCGTTCGATCCGCTCAAGGATCTCGCGCCGGGCCAGAAAGCGGTTCACGGACTGGCTCCGGTCCTTCATGCACTTCACTTCGATGCCGGTGGGGCGGTGCCTGATCTGGACGCAGGTGGCGGTCTTGTTCACGTGCTGCCCGCCGGCGCCGGAGGAGCGGACAAAGGTCTCCTCCAGGTCCGCCTCGCTCACCCCCAGCTCGGCCATCTTGTCCCGGAGCCAGCGGTTTTTCTCTTCGCTCACGGCAAAGGTCGGCGTTGCCACGGCTAGGTCCCTTCGGCGCCATCGAGCCGGTAGAGCCTCCGCTGGCGCTGCTCCAGATAGAGCCGGGCCAGGAGCGGCCCGGCCACGGCCATGAGGATGAGGACACAGCCCGCCAGTTCGCGGGGGGTGAGCCGCTCACCCAGGATAAAGACGCCGAACAGCATGCTCCAGACCGGGTCGAGGGTGTAGATCAGCCCCGCCCTGGTGGGGGTGGTGAAGCGCTGGTAGGCGTTCTGGAGGGTAAAGCAGATCACCGTGGGAAAGAGGGCGCAGTAGGCCAGGGACCAGGCCCCGGCCCGGCCGATGGTGAACTCCGGCCAGGGGAGGATCAGGCAGAGGACGAGTCCCACGGCGGCCACGGTAACGAACTGCACCAGGGTCACCAGATAGACGTCCTCGTCCCGCAGCACCCGGGACACGGCTATGATGTGGATGGCGATGAACAGGGCGCAGACCGTGGAGAGGAGGTCGCCCCGGTTGAACCCCTCGGCCCCGCCGCTGGCCAGGGCCCAGAGCCCGACCACGGCCAGGGCGATGCCGCCGAAGGTCACCCGGTCGACCCGCTCGCGCCACAGGGCGAACGTAAGGAGCGGGATAAAGAGGACAAAGAGGTTGTTCAGGTACCCGGCCCGGGAGATGGTGGTGCCGGAAACGCCGAGGACGAAGGTGAGGTTCACCGCGGCCAGGGCCAGGCCAACCACTGCCCCGCGCACGGCGATGTGGCGGTTGAGGCGCGCCAGCCGCGGCAGGCAGACCACCCCCATGAGGAGCGCCGCCAGGGCGAACCGGAAGAAGAAAAAGTGGACCGGAGGCACCTCGCGCATCCCGATCTTGTTGAAGAGGAAGCTCCCCCCCCACATGAGGGTGGTGAACAGGAGGATAGCCGTTACCTTTGCCTGCGGCGGTGCCGCGGTCTGAGCCTGGATCATCCTGCTATTAAAGAACGGCGCCGCCGGTCAAGTCAACAGACAGTTTGCGCTTTTCTCGGGGGGGTGATTGCGCATTCGGCCGTAAGTGTTAGACTTGTCTAACCACCCGGACCGTATGAAAAAAATAGGCGGAAGAAAGGGACGAGCGATGATTCCGATAGTCGACTCCCGCATCGGAGCGTATCTGGACGGACTCCTGCCCGAACCCGACGCGGTGGTGGCCGCCATGGAGCAGATGGCCCGTGAGCGGAATATTCCCATCGTGGACCGGCAGACGGGACGCCTGCTCTATCTGCTCGCGCGGATCAAGCAGCCACAGCTGGTGGTGGTGCCCGGCGACGGCCTCGGCTGCGCCAGCTGGTGGTTCGCCCGGGCGGTCAGCATCAGCAGCAGGGTGGTGATGATCGACCCCGACCGGGACAACGTGGAGCATGCCCGCCGCATGCTGCACGAGAACGGACTCATCGACCGGGTTGAGCTGCAGGTCGGCGATCCCCTGGGAATCGCCGCCGGCCAGCGGGACATCGACATCCTGTTCATGGACTGCGACGTCTTCAACGGGGCGGACGTGCTGGAGCGGATGAACCGGTGCCTGGCAAAAAATGCACTGCTCATCGCCGTGAACGCCCTCCGGCGCGGATCGGTGGCCGAAAGCCACGAGGACCCTGAGACCGCTGCCCTGCGGGAGTTCAACCACCACCTGTCCAGGCGGCGGGATTTCTTCACCACCATCGTGCCGGTGGGAAACGGCGTGCTCCTGGGCTACCGCCTCAGTTGAAGGAAAGGGGCGCATCATGCCGATACGGTTGCTGTTCGTTCTGGTCATTGCCTGCACCCTGGCCGGTTGCGCCCGGCAGGTCATCAGCCGGGAGTCCCTCCTTCTGGCTGAACGGAGCCTGTCCTTTGCCGTGGTGCGGGAGAACCCCAACGCATACGTGGGGCGTCACCTTCTGCTGGGAGGGGCGGTGGCCGAAACGGCAAACCGGCCTGATGGAGCAGAGCTGGAAGTGGTCCAGTTTTCCCTGGACTCCGACGACCGGCCCCAGGAGAAACGCGGGTCCGAAGGGCGTTTCCTCGCCCGCAGCCGCGAATTTCTCGACCCGCTGATCTTCAGCCGGGGAAGGCTCGTGACTCTGGTGGGAACGGTGACCGGCGTGACGGAACGGCGCCTCGACGGAACCAGCTACCGGTATCCGGTGATTGCTATCAGGGAGATGTACGTCTGGAGACCTGAGGATCCCTATGCCCAGCCGGCGGTGCACTTCGGCATAGGGGTGGGGGTAGGGTTCTGACCGCGGCCGGGGCCGCCGGCAGCGCTATTTCACGACAACCTTGTTCTTGCCGGTGTACTTGGCCTGCATGAGACACTCGTCGGCCAGGCGGACCAGCTCTTCGACCCCCCCGTCCACGTCGGTGCCGAGAATGCCCTGGGCAACGCCGATGCTGGCGGTGACCGGCACCATGCGGGCGCTTTCCTCCTCGATGCTGCGCCGCAGGTTCTCGGCCACGGTCCGGAGCGACGCCGGTTCCACCGGCGACAGGTAGACCACGAATTCGTCGCCGTCGTAGCGCCCAACCACGTCGGAGCGGCGCAAGTGGGAGGTGATGGTTTCCGCCACCAGCTGCAGGATGCGGTCGCCGGTCTGGTGGCCGTAGTTGTCCCCCACCAGTTTGAAATAATCCAGATCAACGAGCATGATGCCCACGTTGCTTCCGCTGCGCTGGGCCGCGTAGGCGAGTGAGCCCACGGTCTTGAAGAAGCCGGCCCGGGTCATGACCCCCGTGAGGGCGTCGAAGTGGGACTGGGCTGCCAGCTGCCGCGCCTCGTTCCAGAGCCGGAACAGGGCCTCGCCCAGCAGTTCCGTTTCGGCGGTGGCCAGGCCGCAGGAGCCGATGCCGTCGATAAAACGACGCAGGTAGCGGCCGTAGCCGATATCGGGCAGGTCCTCGCCGCTGGCATCCCTGGTCAGGCGACAGAGACTCGCAAAGGCGGGGTGGAGGAGGTAGAGCTGCAGGCGGAATCCAAGCAGACAGGCGGCCTCGCTGGAAGGCGCCTCGGCGTAGCGCTCGACCTGCTCGTCGATGCTCTTGCCGATCATTTCCAGTTCTTCCAGGGTCTCGGCCGGCTTGTAGATGATAATCGGCAGGGGCCCGCTTCCGCTCCCGGCCCGCAGGCGCTCGTACACGGTGCAGTGGTTGCGGGTTTCGCCGGCAACGGTCTCCCAGAAGCGTCGCGCGTCGTCGCTGCCGGCATCCGCCGCAAACAGCCTGAAAACGGATGCGGCCTTACGTTCAAGCTCCAGGCATGCTGCAACGATATCGTTCAGAATGTCGCCGGACATGCGGCACCTCCTGCCTCGGGGAAAATCGGCGGAACCAGCGTCGGACTGAGTATACGCTCCTGGCCCGATTATTTCATTAGAATTCTGGGCCGACGCGATTAAAAAATTCAACGTATATTCGGCAGTTGAACACTATCTTATCTGCCGAGGTGCCAACGGTCTACCTCTGCAATTTCAGGTTCAGGCATTCCGGTTCAGTGGGCCTCGCTCCAGTTGCGCCCCACGTTTACGTCCACCCGCAGCGGCACCCGGAGGGGGGCAGCATGCTCCATCTCGTGTTGCACGAGCCGCTCCATGGCGGTCCGTTCTCCTTCCGGCACCTCGAAGACCAGTTCGTCGTGGACCTGCATGATCAGGCGGCCGGCGAGCCCCTCCCGCCGCATCCGCTCCGTGACCCGCACCATGGCCGCCTTGATGATGTCCGCGGCCGAGCCCTGAATGGGGTAGTTGACGGCGTTGCGCTGGGCAAAGGCCCGGATGTTGCCGTTGCTGCTGGCGATGTCCGGAATGGGGAGCCGCCGCCCCATGAGGGTGGTCACATAGCCCCTGGCCTCGGCCTCGGCCGCGCAGCCGTCCAGGAAGGCCCGGGCGCCTGGGTGGCGGGCGAAGTAGTTGTCGATGAACTCCTTGGCCACCTTGGTGGCGATCCCCAGTTGCTTGGCCAGGCTGAAGGCCCCCTGGCCGTAGATGACCCCGAAGTTAATAGCCTTGGCCTGGCGCCTCATCTCGGGCGTCACCATCTCCGGGAAGAGACCGAACACCTCGGCCGCGGTCCGGGTGTGGATGTCCTCGTCCCGGGCAAAGGCGTCGCAGAAGACCCGGTCCTCCGAGAGATGGGCCAGGACCCGCAGCTCGATCTGGGAGTAGTCGGCCGAGAGGATCAGGTGCCCCTCCTCCGCAATGAAGGCGCGCCGGATCTTCCGCCCCTCGTCGGTGCGGACCGGGATGTTCTGCAGGTTGGGCTCCGAGGACGAGAGCCGCCCGGTGTTGGTGACGGTCTGGTTGTAGGATGTGTGTACCCGGCCGGTGACCGGGTGCACCAGCCTGGGCAGGGCATCGGTGTAGGTGGACTTGAGTTTGGCGAGCCCCCGGTACCGGAGGATGGCCGCGGCGATCTCGTGCCCGGCCTCGGCCAGCCGTTCCAGTTCCTCCACGTTGGTGGACCAGCCGGTCTTGGTCTTGGTCTTCTTCCCGGCCGGAAGCTTCATCTTCTCGAACAGCACCTCGCCCAACTGCTTGGGCGAATTGAGGTTGAAGGGCTCGGGCGCGAGCGCCATGACCTGCTCCTCCAGCGACGCCAGATGGCTGCCGAGCCCGGCGGAGAGCTCCGCCAGCAACGCCAGGTCCAGCTTGACCCCGGCCGTCTCCATCTCGGCCAGGATCGGTACGAGCGGCATCTCCAGATCGAAGAAGAGTCGCTCCATCCCGGCCTCGACCACCCGGGGCAGGAAGAGCCGGTGCAGGAGCCAGGCGGCGTCGGCATCCTCGCAGGAATAGATGGATGCCTTCTCAACCGGCACCCGGGCAAAGTTCAACTGGTCCTTCCCCTTGCCGGCCACCTCCTCGTAGGAAATCATCCGGTGGTCCAGGTGCTCCACCGCCAGGGAGTCCAGGCCGTGGCCCGACCGGACCGGGTTGATCAGATAGGAGGCGACCATGGTGTCGCACCAGACCCCGGCCATGACGATGCCGTGACGGCGCAGCACCTGGTAGTCGTACTTGAGGTTCTGCCCCACCTTGCGCACCGCCGGGTCGGTGAGGAGCGGCCGCAGCCCCTCCAGCACCAGGGCGCGGTCGAGCTGGTCCGGGGCGCCGTCATAGGCGTGCCCCACCGGGATGTAGCAGGCCTCGTGATCCCGGAGCGAAAGGGAAATGCCTACGATCTCCGCATCAAGGGGATTGAGGCTTGTGGTTTCCAGGTCCACCGAAAAAACCCCGGCCCCGGCCAGGCCGGCGAGCAGGGCGCGGAAATCTGCCTCCGTGAATATGGTGCGGTAGTGCTCGGTGGTCAGGGTGGCTTCGCTGGTCAGCTCCTTCATGAGGGTCGTGAACCCGTATTCCTTGAAAAGCTCGGCCAGTCGGCGATTGTCGGGGGGTGCCACGGCAAAGGCGTCGAGGTCGAAGTCCAGGGGCACGTCGCGGACAATGGTGGCGAGACGCCGGGAAAGCCGGGCCTGATCCGCGAACTCGCGCAGGCGCTCGCCGGTCTTTCCCTTAACCTCGCCGGCCCGCTCCAGCAGGGCGTCCAGAGAGCCAAACTCCTGGATCAGCTTGGTGGCGGTCTTTTCGCCGATGCCGGGGACGCCGGGGATGTTGTCGGAGGTGTCGCCCGCCAGGCCCAGTATGTCGATGACCTGCCCGGGGCCGACGCCGAAGCGCTCCACCACCTCGGGGATGCCGGAGACCCGGTCCTTCATGGTGTCGAGCAACCGGATGTGGTCGCTCACGATCTGCATCAGATCCTTGTCGCCGGTAACGACCACGGCCTCCAAGCCCTGCTCCTCGCACCGCCGGGCAATGGTGCCGATGATGTCGTCGGCCTCGTAGCCCTCCAACTCCAGAACCGGGATGCTGAAGGCCCGGACCATCTCCTTGATGGGGCCGATCTGGGGGACCAGGTCATCGGGCATGGCGGCCCGGTTCGCCTTGTAGTCGGGGTAGATCTCAGTGCGGAAGGTGGTGCGCCCCTTGTCGAAGACCACGGCCAGGCGGCCGGGATGGTGGTCCTTGATGACCTTGAGGAGCATCTGGGTGAAGCCGTAGAGCGCGTTGGTTGGGAAGCCCGCCGGCGACGACAGGTGCCGGATGGCGAAGTAGGCCCGGTAGATGTACGAGGAGCCGTCGATGAGAAACAGCGTGTCGGTCGCCATCTATGCCTCCTCCGTTTCGCGGGTGAAGATGAGAAACGCCATGGAGGGGCGACGGCTCGCCTCGCGCATGGCGAACTGCATCCCGTCGAAGCGCCACCCCCTGGCGGTCCACTCGTTGAGGGCCTCCTCGATGACGTCCTCCGTCACGGTCCCGATCTCCACCACCTTGTATGTGAGCACAGCGCACCCCTTCCGTTTTTTGGGTCGCATGGTAGCCCAGAATCCCCCCCGCTTCAAGAACTGAAATGGGATCGAGCCCCGGCCGACAGGGCCTTAACTCATTAAAATAACTATAAAACTTTAATCTTGAGGCAATTGCATCTCCCCTGGCCCATGGTATCATTGTGTCAGCATCGGGAGGAGGCCCGATGCCGTAACGTTTCCCCTTAACCGGCTCGCCCCGGGCGGGCCCGTCAGCCACGCGAGGTGCACGGTATGATGATGGAAAAGCAAACGGAAATGATCGAACGATTGGCCGAGGATGCGGAAGTTACTCTCTCCACCGACTACGAGCGCAAAGATCTCAAAGAGCGCCGTTCGGTCGCCAAAAGCAGCCTCTACGACGGCTCAAAAAAACTCAAACACAGTGTTCCCAAGGGGAAGCGGGTATAGCACGCCGCAGCACGCGCGAGTTCAAGTGAATAGGTGAACAGAAGGGGGAGGCACCGACAGAGGAGGCCTCCCCCTTGACTTTGAAAAACGGGTGATTATGTTGTGATCAGATCGAACACATCACCACCAAGGAGGTGCGCAGTAATGGCAATCGTCAAGTACAGCCCGTTTCGCGACATGATGAATATGCAGGAGCAGATGAACCGGCTTCTGGATCTGGCCTGGAGCAAGCAGGGCGGGGAAGAGCTGCGGGAAGGGGCCTGGCAGCCCCCCGTGGACATCTACGAGGATGAAAACGCGGTGATCATCAAGGCCGAGCTGCCCGGCATCGACCAGAAGGACATCGAGGTTCGGATCGAGGACAACACTCTCACCATCCGGGGCGAGCGCAAGCACGAGGAAGAGGTCCGCAAGGAGAACTACCATCGGGTGGAACGCTACTACGGAGGCTTCCAGCGGAGCTTCTCGATCCCCGCCACCATCGACCAGGAGAAGGTCAGGGCCAGCTCCGACAAAGGGGTCCTCACCATCACCCTCCCCAAGCGGGAGGAGGTGAAGCCCAAGCAGATTACGGTTGAAGTGACCTGAGCATGGGGCGGGCGGCAGGATCCTCCTGCCGCGCTTCAAGAAATTCAAGCAGATTTCGGGGAGGAAGGGGACGGGCGATGTGATACCCCTGGACCACGTCGCAGCGGAGCGCCGCCAGGAAGGCAAGTTGTTCGGCGGTCTCCACCCCTTCCGCCACGACATCCAGATTCAGCACGTGGGCCAGGGCGACGATCGCCTCGGCAATGGCGGCATTGTCCTGGTCCACGGTCACTTCTTTGACAAAGGTGCGGTCGATCTTGAGCCGGTC